>RDXD01000345.1 GCA_004292575.1 Bacteroidota bacterium | reverse complement strand
GAATTGGCCGTTAGTACCCAGCACACCACTGCTACAAGCCATGTTGGCCTGAAACTTTGTCTTGGGTGGCAACATGTATGGTTAGTAAACTTGTGCAACACTACCGCCGCTTTGGGCCTAACGTACAAGGCCCAACCCGCTAGATACCCACCCACTGGGCAAGCGCCTTTGCTGCCCACAGTTGGGAATACCGGAGCCCTAAGCCATTATGTAGCTACGTGTATTGAGAATACCAATGAAAAGTGCCCTGGTAGAGAATATAGAATTCTAAAAGTGCTAACGTTGGTGTTGGCAAAGGCGCCATAAAACCTTTACGAAAATTCGTAGCCAATATCGGTTCTAAAGTAAGCGCCCTCAAACTGCACCTGCGCAGCCAGCGCCTTGCTTACCTGCGCCGCATGGGCAACGCTATGGCCCAGCGCGGTAAGGGCCAGCACCCGCCCGCCATTGGTTTGCAGCCTACCTTGCGCCGAAGTGCTGGTGCCAGCGTGAAAAACTATAGCACTTTGATCTTGGGGTATAGGCAACCCTGTAATGGGTATGCCCTTGGGATACACGCCCGGGTATCCGCCGCTTACCACCACCACAGTGGCCGCTGCCCTTTCATCGGTTTCCACGGTACAGTGCATCAGATTGCCACGCAGCATTTCAGCCAACAGTTGCACCAAATCGCTTTGCAAACGGGGCAGTACCACTTCCGTTTCGGGATCGCCCAATCGGCAGTTGTACTCAATTACCATGGGCTCGCCGCCCACGTTTATAAGCCCAAAAAACACCCAGCCTTTGTACACCAGTCCATCCGTAGCCAAACCATTAATGGTAGGTTCCACAATGCGGTCAATTACCTTCTGCATAAAGGCACCCTGGGCAAATGGTACGGGGCTAACGCAGCCCATGCCGCCGGTGTTTAAACCTGTATCGCCCAAGCCAATGCGCTTATAATCTTTGGCATGGCCAACTATTTTATATGTCTTTCCATCGGTAAGGGCAAATACGGAAACCTCCACCCCATCCAGAAACTGCTCCACCACCACCCTGCTGCTGGCATCGCCAAACTGCTTGCTCAGTATCATGTCGGCAAACACGGTCTCGGCTTCCTGGTGGCTTTGGCATATCACCACGCCTTTTCCGGCCGCAAGCCCGTCGGCTTTAAGCACAATGGGCAAGGCATGGCTGGCCAAATAAGCCTGGCCGGCATCGTAGTTGTCGGCAGTAAATTCGGCATAGCCAGCCGTGGGTATCCTATGCCGCTGCATAAATTTTTTACTAAACGCTTTACTGCCCTCCAACTGCGCAGCCTGCGCCGAAGGGCCAATAGTACCCAGCCACTGGGGTCCAAAGCTGCTGCGCAGGTGGGCCGCCTCCATATAATCCCAAATACCATTTACAATGGGGTCTTCGGGGCCTACCACCACCATGGCCACACTATGGCTGCGCACGGCGGCTTCTACGGCGGCAAAATCGTTTACCCCAAAAGGCAAATTTTGCCCCAGCTGGGCAGTTCCGGGGTTGCCCGGCGCAATAAACAACCGGGTACAAAGTGGACTTTGGGCGAGCTTCCAAGCCAAGGCATGCTCGCGGCCGCCGCTACCCAATACTAAAATATTCATGTTTTGCTTGCTTTGTGCTGGCGAAAATAGATATTTGACGCTGCCGCTGGTTTTAGTAGCACAACCTTAGGCATCCATTACTCTTTTTTTACCGTTCCAAACCGCTTTTTTATATGTCAAACTCAACAAATATGTTAGCCGAAGCGCCTGCCACCAATGGCCACCCAAAAGGATTGTATGTGCTGTTTGCCACCGAAATGTGGGAACGCTTTAACTACTATGGCATGCGTGCCATTCTGATACTGTTTATGACAAAGGCACTCATGTTCGACAAGGCCTTTGCCAGCAACCTTTATGGCAGCTATACCGGTTTGGTTTACCTCACGCCTCTTATTGGTGGCTTCATCAGCGATCGGTTTTGGGGAAATCAGCGCAGCATTATTGTGGGAGGTCTGCTAATGGCCATTGGCGAGTTTGTGCTGTTTGGCTGTGCCAGCCTTTACCAATCCAACAGTAGCCTAGCTACCATGCTGTTTTTTTCAGGCTTGGGCTTCATGATTGCCGGCAACGGATTTTTTAAACCCAACATCAGCAGTATGGTGGGCCAGTTGTACCCCAATAGCGACCGTAGAAAAGATGCAGCGTACACCATTTTTTACATGGGCATTAATTTGGGCGGCGCCATCGGCCCCATTGTGTGCGGACTGCTTGGCGATACCGGCAACCCCCTCGATTTTAAATGGGCTTTTCTTGCCGGCGGCATAGCCATGCTTATTAGCGTGCTGGTGCAGTTGGTGCTGCACACAAAGTATGTAAAAGGCCCCGATGGCGAAATACTCGGCATGACGCCTGCCCAAGTAAAAAAACAGTGGCTAAACCCAATTTATATGGCCGTGGGATTATTGGCATTCACCGGCATCACCATTGCTATTTTATATGCCGATGCCAAAGTATTTCCCTTTCTAAGCTATTTGCTGCTAGCGGCAGTACTCTTTATTGGCTATGCTATTTTTTCGGATAAAGCACTCAGCAAAATAGAAAAAGAGCGCTTGATTGTGGTGTTTGTCGCCTCGTTTTTTGTGGTGTTCTTTTGGAGTGCATTTGAGCAGGCTGGTGCCTCGCTAAACTTTTTTGCCGACGAGCAAACCCAGCGCGACCTCGGTTTTTGGACCATCCCCGCCAGTTTGTTTCAAAGTTTGAACAGCATTTTTGTGGTAAGCTTTGCGCCAATTTTTGCACTTGTTTGGGTAAAACTTGGCAAAAACGAACCTGCTGCACTTACCAAGATGGCCATTGGTTTACTTCTACTTTGCGTTGGGTATATCATTATCGGGTTTGGGGTAAAAGATGTTTCGCCAGGCATTAAAGTAAGTTTTATGTGGCTTACCAGCATGTATGCTTTGCACACTTGGGGCGAGCTTTGCCTTTCGCCCATTGGGCTTAGTTTGGTAAATAAACTGTCGCCATTTAGGTTGGCTTCACTTATGATGGCCGTATGGTTTTTGGCCAATGCAGCCGCAAACAAATTTGCGGGCGTACTCAGTGGCTACTATCCGGAGGAACAAACAAAAGAAGCGAGTTTTACAGTGGCCACAAAAGATATCCGTGCGGATAGCACCACTTTCGAATGGGGGTCTTTAACGGCAACAAGAAATGCCCCTGTTTCAGGTATGGCTTGGGAATACAAAGCCAGCAAAAAAGCAGAAGAGTCGAAAAAAGCAGATACCATTACACAGCTGACTTTGGTCACAACATCGTTAAACTATGTCAACATCAACGACTCCTTCAAAGCGAAGCGGATATATCCCGAGGTCTTGAGAGATAAAGAACTGGAAAGATTAAAAGAAGTTGGAAAGCAAGAGCCAAAGTTTGTGAGTCATTTGCTTGATGGCGGTAAGAAACTTGGCATTTTAAGAGAAGGGGAAAACGGTGTTAATAGTTTTGAAATTTGGAATTTATACCCCGAAAAGAAATTCTTCTTAGGCTATAAATTAAACACACTTTACGATTTCTTTATGCTGTTTGTTGTGATGAGTGGGATGGCCTCAATTATACTCTTCGCCCTCAGCAAACGGCTTCAAAAGCTGATGCATGGGGTGCGGTAAACATAACCAGTAAAGATTTTGATAAGCCAACGTACCCATTCTCATTGCACCTGGCGGATGTGTGCCAATGAT
>RDXD01000344.1 GCA_004292575.1 Bacteroidota bacterium | reverse complement strand
TTAATTGCCTCACCGTCCCAAACCCCTTACTCACGCCCTTCCCCAATCCCATAAAGTCGGGCAAAAACACGTTGCACCGAAAGTCAACCGCAAAGGTTCGCACGGTGATGTCTTTCATGCGGCTGTTGCGCTCTAGCTTTACATCGCGTATCACCACTTTTACCGGTTGGTCTATTTGCCATCCAATGCCCTTGGCAAAAGAGAGGATGTTGCCGGTGAGTATTTTTTCGAGCATGCCTATTTTTTCTACCATGCTCTCGAGTGTTCGGTAGCGGTTCCAATTGGCTTCGTTTAGGGCCTGCCAGTTCCAAAGGGTATAATCAAAGGTTTTTTGCCACACGTTTAGGTTGGTGGTTTTCATATCCAGCCGGTCCACCTTTAGGGTCAGCGGCTGACCCAGCAGGTCAATGGTCCAGTTGCGGTGGCCAAACAACTTGTGAATGTCATCTACCCCCTCATCCATGCAAAAGATACCGGGCTGATGCCCAATTTTTTTATATTGAATCAGCGGATACTTATATATGTATTGGTCATCGCCCAAATGGTTATGAAACAGCGGGTTTTCGCGCCCCACTTTTTCAATAACGGCACCTCTAAATGCCGCTATGGGTGCAGAACCGATATCGTTGGCAAAGGTTACAAGTAAGGTTCGGATGGGTTTCAAATGAGGTTTGTGTGGGTTTATGGGTGAAAGATAGAGACCAGTGTGTTACGACGCAAGTATTTTACCAATATTTTTTTAATTTATAACCCCCAGTTATACCCCAACGCCAACAACCCGAATTGCTGCTTAGCAAAGCATGCTTTTTGTTTTCGATGTGGGGAACCATTGTGCTATATCCCTGACTTAATTATATGATTTTGAGCAGCACTTGCGCCTTACCGCAGCAACGGACTACCTTTGTAACCTATTCATTCATTTATCAAAAATATTACCGTATGAAAGTAACCGTAGTGGGTGCCGGTGCCGTAGGTGCCACATGTGCCGACAACATTGCCCGTAAAGAATTGTGCAGCGAACTGGTGCTGCTGGATATTAAGCCCGGTGTAGCCGAAGGCAAAGCCCAAGATATGATGCAGTGCGCCACTCTGCTGGGTTTTGACACTAAAATAAGCGGTAGCACCAACGACTATGCCAAAACTGCTGGTAGTGATGTGGTGGTAATCACCAGCGGCATTCCCCGCAAGCCTGGCATGACCCGTGAAGAACTGATTGGCGTAAATGCCGGCATCGTAAAGGGTGTGGCGCTTAGCATTTTGGAGCATAGCCCCAATGCCATCATCATCGTCATTAGCAATCCTATGGATACCATGACGTACCTGGCGCTGCAAGCTACCGGCCTGCCCAAACACCGTATTATTGGTATGGGTGGCACTTTGGACAGCTCGCGGTTTAAGTACCAACTTAGTACGCACATGGGTTGCAGCCCATCTGACCTTAATGCCGTTGTAATTGGCGGCCACGGCGATACTACGATGATTCCTCTGATGCGCCATGCCACTTGGAACAGTACGCCCGTAGCCAACTTTTTATCGACCGAAGAACAAGCTGAAATTGTAAAAGCCACCATGGTAGGCGGTGCCACCCTAACCGGATTGCTGGGCACCAGTGCTTGGTATGCACCCGGTGCTGCAGGCGCAGCATTGGTAGAAAGCATTTTGCGCGACGAAAAGAAACTGTTTACCTGTTGCGTAAGCCTTGATGGCGAATATGGTCAAAACGACATTTGCTTGGGTGTACCCGTAGTAATTGGCCGCAGTGGCTGGGAAAAAATTGTTGATTTCCAATTGAACGAGGCCGAACAAGCTGAGTTTGATAAAAGCGCCGCCGCTGTGCGCAGCATGAATGATGTGCTAAAAACCCTGTAACCCGCCATTACCGTTGTAATTGTACATAGCCTCTCCGCGCCTTAGCTGGTTGTGGGGAGGTTTTTTTCGTCCAAAGCCTCAACCCCGTCCGACTAGGTCGTCCGGGCGGGCTTGACCTATTAACGTATGGAATATTGATGGTTGCTTGTTTGCGAGGGGCGATTGCGAGGGGCGATACCGCCTCGCTGGTAGATTGCGCCCTTTCAGGGCTAAATGCGCGTTACAACGAGCGTTAGACTGCTAAACGCGGGGCCTTAGCCTTAACCCTTCGACATGCGCAGGGTGGCGCCTTAACCCTTCGAGAGCCTCAGGGCGGCGCCTCAACCCCGTCCGACCAGGTCGTCCGGGCGGGCTTAACCTTGACCTTAGCCTTGACCCTTCGACAGGCTCAACCTAACCCTACTTCAACAGCCGCTCCAGCGCAGCACTCAGTTCGGGCCCCCGCAGGTTTTTGCCCACAATCCGGCCTTCGGGGTCGAGCAGGTAGTTTTGGGGTATGCTTTGGATGCGGTACAGTTGTGCCACACTGTTTTGCCAAAACTTAAGGTCGCTTACATGTGTCCAGTCGAGGCCATCGGCTTTTATGGCTTGTAGCCAGGCGTTGCGGTCGCGATCGAGGCTTACGCCCAGCACCGTAAAGTTTTTGCTTTTATAGGTGTTAAAGGCGTTCAATAGGTTCGGGTTTTCTTGCCGGCAGGGCCCACACCAGCTGGCCCAAAAATCTACCAATACGTACTTGCCCCTAAAGTCTTGTAGTTCTACTGATTTACCAGCGACGTCGTTTTGCATAAATGGTGGTGCCACGCGGCCATAGCCAAACATTTTTTCCACTGAAATATATTCTTTCATCTGGTTGCCAAAATCGTTGGCCTTGGCGGCACTGTCTATGCTTTCCATCCAGCCGTCTACCATATCGGCGTTGTTGCTAATAAGCGGCCAAATGGTGCAAAGCAGGAATGGCGCTACGGGGGTGCTGCCATGCGCTTGCAGATAGGTAGGCACTTTGTCAACTACCCGTTGCGTGGTTTGGTTCCACGCATTGTTAATGCTATCGGGCGAGTAGTTGTACGTGCCGGCCGATTGGCGCATTTGGCTCAACCGGCTGAGGGTGTCGAAGTGGGTGCCAAACGTGGAAATTAGCCCTGCAAAAGCCTGTAGTGATGCCCCTTCTACCACCTCAAACGTACCAGAATTGCCGGTAAACCGGATGGCGGTGGGTTCGTTGTTTAAAAACAAATCCACATACCGTGTTTCGGCCTGGTTTTTAGGGTTTTGCAAAATGAGGTTATAAATGCCTGGCGATGGTAATGCGCCGCGCATCAAAAACTGTTTGTTGCTTGCCACCACCCGGGGCCCGCGGTAGCTGGGGTTGTTGGCTGCTTGCAAAATGGCCACCATGCTGTCGGGAAAGTCGGGTAAAAAGCCTTTGAGCATAAACGGAGCGTCTGCCGATACCACCGGTTTGAGTATGGGCTGTGCCGGTTGTTTTACGGGCGCTTTTTTGCTTGTTGTGGTCGTAGCAGGCTTTTGGGCGGCCTTGGGTTGCGCCAGGGCCACGCCATACGCCCCTAAAAATACCACCATCCATAGCCCAATCTGTTTCATGCAAATCCAATTTAGCCTACAAAGAAATTCAATTTTTGCCAAGCAAACCGTTAATTATGTTACTGAAATGTTAGGGCAGTTCTGCTAATGGTCTGTGTTCGCCTTCGGCCAATAGATTTGTATGTCTGCCAGCATCCGTCTCATCTATCCACCTCGGTGTACCGCCCGCCGCTAAAAATACTCGCGACGGTCCTTTGCGCCGCTGCGCCTTTGCGTGCCATAAAGTTAATGCACGCCACGCCGCAAAGACGCAAAGAAAAAACACTCGCGACAGTCCTTTGCG
>RDXD01000343.1 GCA_004292575.1 Bacteroidota bacterium | reverse complement strand
GGCCAACGGCGGTTAGCATCAGTACCCCACCAAGCATTACTACTCAACCCGTAAATCGTTCCGTAACCTCGCCGGCAGGTACCACATTTTCGGTAACGGCTAGTAATGCTACCGGCTATCAATGGCAGGTAAATACAGGTAGCGGCTGGAATAATGTGGTAAACGGAACGCCTTACAGCAATGCGACCACCAATACCCTCACCATCAACCCAAGCAATGTGAGCTACGATGCCTATTTGTACCGGGTAGTGGTAAGCGGTGCGGCGCCTTGTACAGCGGTTACGAGCAATGCAGTGGAATTGACTGTGAATCCGGGGCCCTGCTTGACGGATGCAAGCGGTTACTCTGGATGGACATTGGCAGGAGCAACCACATCGACTGCTCAGGCATGTACTGGAAACGGAATTCTTTTTGCTGGCAATGGCCATTCTGCGGTTACAACATCGATCTTTAATCCTTTAGCGCTAAACTTTAATGTAAAAAGAAGTGGCGATGGAACTGCATGGTCGCTTCAGGTTCAAATTTCTACTACGAGTAGTGGACCATGGACTACTGTTACTACAATCAGTTCTATCACAGCCACCTGTTCAGCAGTACCTACTATTGATTTAAGTTCATACACTGGTACCCGATATCTTAGATTCTTAGATAATCGAGGATCAGGAGCTAATCAGCGGGGCATTGATGATATAACAGTTACCTGCGGCACTATTTGTTCCCCTACCCATTCTATCAGTACTTTTTCCCCTACCGAGGGCCCGGCAGGTACCCTAGTTACCATTACAGGTACAGGGTTTACGGCTACACCGGGGGTTAAGTTTGGCGGGGTTACGGCTACTTCTGTAACTTTTGTAAACAGTACAACCCTAACCGCCGAGGTGCCGGCAGGGGCAGTATCAGGGCCAATTACCGTAACTCAATCCTCCTGCGATGTAAAAAGTGCGGGTAACTTTACCGTACTAATCGCCAATTCCAATTGTGGTAGCGGGGCTACGGGTACCGACCTTATCATTAGCGAAGTGTATGATGCTTTTTCCGGTGCTTTAACTTATATCGAAATATTTAATCCTACTGCAGGTACTATAAATTTATCTCCTTATAACATACGCTTTATTACCGATAACAATGCAATAACTGATTTGCCTGCCCTAACGGGCTCATTGGCCTCTGGTGCAGTGGGCGTGGTACGGGCGGCCACCGGTTCGGGCGACTGTGGGGTAACCACCATACAAACCAACGATGCAGCAATTGGTATTAATGGCAACGACCGCATCGTGCTTCGCAAAAGCGGGGCCGACCTTGATGTGGTAGATAACCCTAGCTATGGAGGCAGTAACCCTGGCAGCGGCGATGCAAGGCGTGGCTTCAGCCAGTTGCGCAACGCCGGTGCCGTAACTCCACGCTCCACCTATCAGGCAAGTGACTGGACCAATACCGACCCCGAAAGTTGTGCTAATCTGGGTACAGCACCAGCCGCTGTGGCCTCGAGGAATATAACTATCAACACCCAACCAATAGATGTAAACTGTTCGGCGGTTACTTTTTCAGTGGCTGCTATACCTGTTGGCTCTGGGGTTACCATTAATGCAACAAGTGGCTACACCTGGCGGTACAGTGCCCCCGGCGATGCGAGTTGGTCGCTGGTAAGTTCGCTAAATGGCAGCAATGGCTTAACGGTTACGGGTAGCGGCAGCAGCAGCATTACCATCACCGGTAATACGGCCATTTTGCGCAACTATCAGTTTTATGCAGAAATATCCACGGTAGGTAGCCCAAGCTGCAGCCGATACACCAATGGAGTACAATACAGTTATGATAGCCAACCTTACTATCGCACCCGCCAAAGCGGCAACTGGACCGATTTGAATACTTGGGAAATGAGTAACTCAGAAGGTAGTGGTTATATTACCCCAGTTTGTCAATATCCAGTTTCGCTACACTGCGATAAAGTTATCATTCAAAATACACATAGTGTAACCCTTGATGTAATTGATGCTGATATGGATTGGGTGAACGTTTCAGCCAACAGCACATTAACTATTGGCAACAGCTCGTTACTTACTGTAAACAATGGCAACCCTTCCGGCGCCGACTTTGAGGTAAATGGCACCTTGATAGACAATGGAACTGCTCCAAACGGAACAGCTTTTGGGTCAGGTGCTACTTGGAGTCTTGGCTCCTCTGCCACTATTATTAAAACCAATCAATCCAGTTCATCTGTATATCGTGATAGATACGAAGGAGGAATGGGCACTATACCTGCAACGGCAAATTGGATAATAAGATACACCGGAGCAAGCGATGTGAGTTTTACAACCGTAGGTAGCACCTTTTATCCTAATCTTACCTTTGAAAACAGCACCGTTAGCCCCTATACCTTCGTTACCAATTTTAGCGGCGGTAGCGATTTTGCAACCATAAAGGGCAACCTTGATATAGGGGGCAGCACCTTTATCCAAGGAGTAACGGTACGAAACATAAATACCAATGCCACTCCGCTCACCATACTGGGCAATATGTTTGTACGTGCGGGCAGCACAATTACCAATACCGATGGCACAACCAATGGAACCGGGTTCAATGTTCGCGGCAACGTAATTGCAAGCGGCACCATTAAGGCAAACGGCTCTGATGGCAACAATGGTAGATTGGAGCTGACAGGAGTATCGGGAGTGCAACTCGTTCAAGGTGGTGGTGCACTTAATATTAATGACCTCACCGTAAACAATACAGGTGATCGGGTGGAATTGCAGCGTAATGTAACTGTTGGGGGTGCTGCGGTTTTTACTTCTGGCGAACTTAATGTAGTGGGTAACATGTTGAGCATCAATGGAACCTTATCGCGAACCAATGGCACCATCTTATTGAACATCTCTCATTTGAATTTTGGCCCCAATAGCACGCCGCTGATCATTCCTGACGGCATGTTTACGACGCCAGTAACTTATAGAAGCCTCACCATAAATAGGGTGGGCGGTGTTACGTTAGGCAATCAGTCGCATACTTTGTCAGGGGTAGGGGGTTTCACGCTTACCGATGGTGTACTTACCACTGCTGCTGGCAAACTTTTAACGCTGGGTTCGCTTACTGCAGTTACCGGCGGCAGCAGCAACAGCTTTGTGAACGGCCCGCTAGCCCGGGCAACCGACGCATCCTCAGGTGCATTATTATTTCCCATAGGCAAAAGCCTTCCTAGCCCGGCTTACAAACCGCTCACCTTTACAGTTGCGGCTAATGGTGGTAGTACTTTTACGGGCGAGTACTTCGCCACCACGCCCGACTTTACCGGCACCTATTCCAACCTTATTGCCGCTGTACAAAACAATGCCTATTGGAACTTGACAAAATCGAGCGGCAGTACCACCGGTACCGTAGCCCTGCCTTACACCTTAGTAGCGAATGCCTGGCGCACCGCCCTTGGTAATCCGCTTGACCTTACCACTTGCAACTACTGCAACGTAGTGGTAGTAAAGAAAACTGCCAGTAATCGCTGGGAGCCTGAAGGTGCCTCGGCCAACAATTTCAATACCTCAATACCCGAAGCGCTTGATTGGGCCACCCCGGGCACCACCAACGTGGTGTCAAAGGTCATCAGCAACTTTAGCCCATTTACCTTTGGCGTAGGCTTCAACACCATTCTCCCCGTCAGCCTCCTCAGCTTCGAAGGCCGCTGGCAGGGCACCGATGCCCAACTGCATTGGCAGATAGCCGACACCAAAACGCTGGCCGGCTTTGAGCTGCAGCACAGCACCGATGGCAACCGCTA
>RDXD01000342.1 GCA_004292575.1 Bacteroidota bacterium | reverse complement strand
AAAAAATAATTGTTCTATTCGTATTGGCCAATACGCTGGTTTGTGGCTACCATCTCTTCTGGTTCGTGCTGCTGCAGCAATTCGTCCAAAAAATAACCTATGTCGGTGGTATGGTAGTAGTGCGGAAAGTAACGGCCATTTACCAGCAGGGTTGGCGTAACGTTTAGTTGGTGCTGGTTGGCCCATTGGCGGTGCTGCAATAGCAGGGGCTGCATGTTTTTTACCAATTGCAGCGGCACATGGTATGCATCAAATGCCTTAACACTGGGGTTGGCAAACCATTTATCCAAAGGGTCTTTGCTGCCGCCGGGCTTCAAGCATTCGGCGTACAGCCAGGCGGCTATCATGGTGCGCGGGTCGTTCAGGTTATCGGCAGGCACGTAAAAAATAGTTTGAGCGCTGAGCTGCCCGTCGTATTGCGCAAGGAGTTTGCTTATGCCAATATGCGCCCGCTGGCAGGCGTCGCAGAGTGGGTTTGTAAGCAGCGTAAGCCTAACGGCAGCCCTGCTGTTGCCTTGCAAAAGCAAGGGTGCCCCGGGTATTGTTGTGTTCAAAACAGGCTGCTGCCCATACCAAGGCAAAAACAAGTGATAATTGCGCCGAAAACGCAGGTGCTCAATTTCCAAATTGTTTTTAAGTACATCGTTTTGTAGCAGCAGCTTTACATGCCACCAAGCACAGGAAAACAACACAAATACGAGCACTGGTAATGTAACAGAGACTGTTGTGAATGCCACGTTAAAAAACAACGTGAGATTGCCTGCAACCAATACCGCTTGTAACCATACCACAGCCGTAATGGCCAAGCAAAGTGGACACCACTTTTTTATGACAAACTTTTGCTGATAAAGTGTGTAAAGCGTAAACAACACGGCTGCAAGGCTTACCGCCGCTAATGTTGCAGCAGCCTGATTTAACAACAGCAATAGGGCTTGCGTGGCAAAGTAAACAAGAGCCGCATCGGCCAAGCCCAAGTGCTTGTAAAGTTTGGCGGCAGCCGATTGCAGCACAGTTTGGCAGTCGGTATTGGCACCCAACTGGCAGAATCGGTCTGTAAACCCGTCGCGCTTTCCTAAGCCTTGGCGCAGCAGCAAAACGCTAAGTGCCATACCTGCCAATGCGGTAATATAATATGCTATGTAAATGAACAGATCACCATTTGGCGAAAAGCCAAATAAAGCAAACAACAACGATGCTGTAAGTAGCAGCCAAAGCAGGGGCGTTGTGATTAGAGGTTTGGAAACGGGTGGGTCATTTTTTTCTACTGCAATGATGTTTCCACTCCATACCGCCAAAAACTCAGCAGCGGTGCATGTGTATGGGCCATTTTTCCCGTCGTGGATAGTGAACTGATTAGCCTCGGGAACAACCAAAACCAGTTGCTCCACTGCATCTTGTTTTAGTATGGTAATGAAGGCCTCGGTAAGTTGAAACAGGTGGCTTTGGTGTACCTGCATGGCGGCGCAGGATATGCTGTGTTCTGTTAAACTATCTGTTATGGCAGCAAAGCCTGGATAATCGGGGTGGGAAAGTAGGCTTTTTTCCAGCTTTTCTTTATTGGGGGCATAGCCCGATTGGCGGGAAAGCTTGTAAACGAGTGAAGGTGTTTGTGTTTGCATGGCGCTAAACGGGAAGGAGTAACGGATGTCGGGCTTAAGTTTTGCACTGTTTCAAGCATAAAAGTAGGAGTTTTCGCTTATGAACCAAAAGGTTCATTTATTATTTCGGAAATAATTGCGGCTTTGCGCCAGTGCAAAGCATACGCAACGACATATTTCTTACACAACTGGGCAAGCGCATAAAACAACTGCGGGAGGAACGCAGCTTGACGTTGCTTGATTTAGCCGTAAGAATGAACAACCATGCCGAGCAATTGTATCGCATAGAGCATGGAAAGCGAAACTGTAGCATCTGCACCCTGCAAAAAATTGCTGAGGCTTTAGATGTATCGTTGCCGGAACTGGTGACGCTTCCAAAAAAATGAGCCAAGCTGCCCAGCCCTATGGTATTACACCAGATACTGCTTTAGAAAAATGGGCAGGCTGCACACAGTTGCCTTGTGTGGGCCGGGGTATGCATCTGTGACGGTGCAAATAACAAAAAGCTGGGTGGCTCCCACTTCGGCAGCGGCGCTGTAAAACCCCTTGGACAATACGGGGGCCAAGCTGTGTTTCACTTCTATGGCATAGCGCGGCCTACCATTTTTTACCAACAACAAATTTATCTCGGCACCTTGGTGCGTACAGTAAAAAAAAGGTGTAAATCCATCAGGCAATTGCCTAATGATTTGCTCTACCACATAACCTTCCCAAGATGCCCCTACGGCCACATGGCCGGGCATATCTTCGGGCGTGGCAATGCCGGTAAAATGATGCACCAGCCCACTATCGCGTATGTATAGCTTGGGCGACCTTACCAATCGCTTGTTGGCATTTACAAACCAGGGCGGCAGGCTGCGCAACAAGAAGGCTCCTTCAAGTAGCGTGATGTACTTCTTTACGGTTGGCCCACTTACCCCAAGTGCCCGAGCAAAGCTTTCTGTGTTGAGGATGCCACCGTTGTTGTTGGCGAGCATCTGCCATAGGTTCTGCACCGTGGCGGGTGCCAGCACTAGGTCAAACATGGCCTGCAAGTCGCGCTGCACAAAGCGTTGAATGTACTGCTCGGCCCAGCGGTGGTATGCCTTATGGCTTGGGGCCAGCAGTGCCAAGCGATAGCCGCCTCTAAACCAGTGCATTTGGAGGGTGTGTGTGGGCAGCACTTCGGGCAGTGTAAGGGGCGGAAGCTCCAAGTAGGCTGCCCGACCGGCAAGCGACTCGCTCACGCCTTTGAGCAGCATTGGATTTGCCGAACCCGTGAGCAAGAAGCGACCCGGTCGGCGGTCGGCGTCCACCTCCGGCCGCAGGGCAGAAAAGATAGCCGGCAGAAAATGTACTTCGTCGATCACCACCAATCGGTGGCGCATGGCTGTCAGCCAGGCTTCCATGTCAGTAAGCTTTTGTTGGTCGCTGGGCAGTTCCATATCCAGCCACACTGCCCCTGGGTGCTCATTGGCTATTTGACGTGCTAAGGTGGTTTTGCCCACTTGCCGCGGCCCAATCAGCACCACTACAGGAAATTCCTGCATATAAATGTTGATGCTGGTGCCTCGGCTAATTATGCCACAGATTTAAGGATTTACCATGAAATCTCAAATTCGTAATTTCAATTTTCATGGTAAGCTAAGTGAATCCTCATCTGTTTGTGGTGCTAAATCATCCAATACAGCACTGTTGAAATGTTGACTTATTCAGGCGCCAAAGCCTATAATGGATGATTAACCAAATACTCCTACCGTGAAAATACAAAATGTGATTTCAAATTTTCGTGGTAGAATACATAAAAAAGGGGAGCTATTTCAACTCCCCAGTTATCACAAATCATTGATAATTAAACATCTATTCGCGCATACTTGGCATGGCTCTCAATAAACTGTCGGCGCGGTGGCACTTCATCGCCCATTAGCATGCTAAATACGCGGTCGGCCTCGGCGGCACTTTCAATGGTTACTTGCTTTAGGGTTCTAAATTCCGGCTTCATGGTGGTATCGCGTAGCTGGTCGGCATTCATTTCGCCCAAACCCTTATAGCGCTGGGTATGCACGCTGCTGTCGTTGCCGCCTCCAAATTTTTCAATCAGTGCTTTGCGCTGCACATCGTTCCACGCGTACTCCTGATTTTTTCCTTTTTTCACCAAATACAATGGTGGCTGGGCTATGTACACATACCCTTGTTCCACCAGTTCTTTCATGTA
>RDXD01000341.1 GCA_004292575.1 Bacteroidota bacterium | reverse complement strand
CAAAAATGAGTTGGTACCAAATAGAGCCGGTGCTGCAAGACAGCCGCAATACCAACAACCCCATAAGAGACCGCAACCTGCTCAGCGATCCCAGGGTGCGGCAAGTAAACAACCAGGAACTTTTTCCACAGCGTACGCCGCAGCCGGGGCTAAACCAGTTGATAACCTTCGACATGAGTTTTTATCCAAAAGAGCGGGGTACCTACAACTTTGACACCCGCCCCAGTGGACTTAACGCTAACGGTGATTTTACAAACCCCAAAAGCCGGTGGGGAGGCGTGATGCGGGCCATTGACCAAACCGATTTTGAAACGGCCAATATTGAATTTGTGGAGTTTTGGCTGCAAGATCCTTTTATGAAAACTGCGCAGTTTCCCAACGGATATACCAACCCTGCTGGTGGCGAGCTTTACATAAACTTGGGTAATATATCCGAAGATATTTTAAAAGATAGTCGCCGCTTTTACGAAAATGGGCTACCCACCCCAAGCCAACCCAATTTGGCCATTGATACTACCAGCAAATGGGGGAAAACACCCATAAATCCCATTCAAATTACCCAGGCCTTTAGCAACGATCCCAACGATCGCAGCTCTCAGGACGTAGGTTTTGATGGCCTCAATGATGTGGAGGAAGTGCGCCGCCGCCGCACCGACTATTTAGATCGCCTGCAAACAAATTTTGGCGTTAACAGCCCAGTTTACCAACGTGCCTTGGCCGACCCCAGCAACGACAACTTCGTAAACTACCGTACTCCCCAATTTAATGCTGAAAACGCTGGCATTTTGCGCCGTTACAAAAACTTTAACCTTAACCAAGGCAATAGCCCAATAAGTACCGATGAAACGGTTAATGCAAGCACCTTGTACCCCGATAATGAAGACCTTAATCGAGATAATACATTGAACGAAAGTGAGGAATACTTTGAATACAAAATAAACCTAACGCCAAGTGCATTGCAAGTAGGGCAAAACTTTATTACCGATCGGCGCATCGTATCTGTAAGGTACGAAAATGGCACATCGGGCAGCGAAACTTGGTACCAGTTTAGGGTACCAATAGCCCGCTACAACCGCCGCGTAGGCAGCATCCCCGATTTTAAGAGCATCCGCTTTATGCGGTTGTACACCAAAGGCTGGGAGGACAGCGTAACGCTGCGCTTTGCCCGCTTAGATTTGGTACGAAACAACTGGCGGCAGTTTCCTTTTGAAGTTAAACGCAACGGCACATCGGTACCCAACAACACCAACACATTTACCACCTTAAATACCCTGGCCGTAAACATAGAAGAAAATGACAGGCGCACGCCCATACCTTACCGCATTCCACCGGGTATAGAGCGGGTGCAGCAGCTGGCCAATGGCGGTATAAACATTTTGCAAAATGAGCAGGCCCTTAGTATGCAGGTGCGCAACCTATTTAGTGGCGAGGGACGGGGCGTATTTAGAATTTTAAATAACGATTTGCGGCAATACAAAAAGCTAAGCATGTTTGTGCATGGTGAAGAGTTGCCACAAACCGACCCCGCGTGGAGCGCCCTAAAAGACACCAGTCTTTACACCATCGTTCGCATTGGCCAAGACTTTGTAACCAATTATTACGAAATACGCATCCCGCTTAAAATAACGCGACCCACAGGCCCTAACATTAGTGTAGATAGCATCTGGCACAAAGAGAACAACTTAGACTTTTTGCTTGATGAACTGACAGAACTCAAAAACAGACGCAACCGGGCACCCGGCGGATCGCCCACACAATTTTATCAAGAGCTTATTGGCAATAGATTTTACGGTATTTACGGCAACCCTAACCTAGGCGAAGTAAAAGGCATATTTGTGGGTATTGATAACCCAGAACGCCCCGATGGCCCCAATCTAAGTGCCGAGGTATGGATAAACGAGCTGCGGCTAAGTAATATTGATGAACAAACGGGCTATGCGGCCATTGGAAGGGTAGATATGCAGTTGGCCGAAGCCTTCAAATAGATGTCGGCAAACTGCTGCCCAAAGCAGTGGGTATTAGCATTCCAGTATTTGCCAGTTTAAGCAATACGGTGCGCACACCCGAGTACGACCCTTATGACAAAGATGTAAAGATGAAAAACAAATTGGCCGATTGCACCAATTGCGACAGCATTAAGCAAACTGCCCGCGACCAGCAGCTAACGCAAACCTTAAACGTAAGCAATATGCGCGTGGCACCTAAGGCCAACAGCAAACCCGCCATTTACCGCCTTAGTAATTTTGATTTAAGCTACAATTATCTCAAACAGGTTACCATATCGCCCATTATAACCAACGACCTGGTAAAGCGCCAGCGCGCCGTGTTGGGGTATGCCTATACCACACAGCCCAAATATTGGGAGCCTTTTAAGAAGCTGGTAAAGTCAAAGTCGCCTTGGCTGGCACTTATAAAAGAGTTTAATCTGAACCCCGTACCCAATACGCTGGGTTTTAGATTTGATGTGAACCGGCAATTTGGCCGCCATGTGCCGCGCATTGTTAACACCTTTGATAATAAGGTGGAGCGTGTGGATAGCACCTATGACAAATACTTCACCTTCGATAGGTTTTACACCCTGCGCTGGGACCTTACAAAGGCTATAAACATTGATTATGCCGCTATAAACCGAGCAAGGGTTGATGAACCCTCGGGCGAAGTAAATACCCGTATCAAACAAGACAGCATTCGCAAAAACTTTTATGCTGGCGGCCGCAACACCAGCTTCGACCAAACCATTATTGCCAACTACACACTGCCTACCCAAAAAATCCCGCTCCTCGACTGGACAAACGTGCGGTTGGGCTACACCGCCCGCTACCGGTGGACAGCAAGCAGCCTGCTGGCACAGTACCTTAATCAAGGCAATATTTTGGAGAATGGCAGCGACCGATTGGTGACTGCCGAACTGGACTTTAGACGCCTCTACAGCAAGAGCCGGTGGTTGGCTGCCTTGGAGAATGCCCCGCCACGTGTAACCATGGATAGTGCTACCCGCCGAATGAAAAAATTAGAAAAACAGATTGCCAAGATAAATGCCGATAGCATAGAAGCGTTGTTAAAAAAGCTGCCTCCAAAAGAGCGCGAGCTGGCAAAAAAGCAAGCCAAGCTCGAAAAACGAAACGAGCGAAAGGGCCGCAATATTGAGATTGTTGGTTTGCCACGGGTGGCCGGTCAATTATTTACCATGGTGAAGCAAGCCAGCATAAACTATGGCGAAATATACACCAGCCGTTTACCCGGTTACACCGATAGCACCCGCTTTTTTGGTCAAAACTTTAAAAGCAATGCCCCAGGCTTTGGTTACATTTTAGGCCAAACCCCTGATACTTCTACGCTACGGAAGTTTTCTAACCGCAACCTGGTAACCAAAGACCCCCAATTTAACCAGCTATTTACCCAGTCGTTTAACCAAACCTTTAGTGTAAAAGCACAATTGGAGCCCTTTAAAGAGTTTTTGGTGGATGTAAACATCGACAAAACCTTTAGTAAAAGCATGAGCGGTTTGTTTAAAGATACCTCCAACGGTGGCAACCACGAATTGCTCAATCCCTATCTCACAGGAAGCTTTAGCGTAAGCTATGTGGCTTTTCAAACCCTATTTAGAAAGTTTAACCCCGACGAAACCAGCCAAACGTTTAGAAATTTTGAAAACTATCGGCAGCAAATGAGTGTACGGGCGGCTAATCAAAACCAGTATTGGAAAAGCCAGGGTGGCCAAATAGGTGCAGATGGGTATGCAGTGGGCTATGGACGCTATGCTCAGGATGTGCTGATACCCGCATTTATGGCTGCCTACACAAACAAAGACCCCAATAGCGTAGCGCTTATTAAAAATGATAATCCAAGAATAAATGCCAATCCATTTAGCGGTATAAAAGCCATGCCAAACTGGCGTTTCAATTTTACCGGCCTAACCAAAATTGAAAAGCTGCAAAAGACCTTTACAGCCATTACCATTTCGCACGCCTACACGGGTAGGTTTAGCATGAATAGTTTTAATTCCGCACTGCTGTTTCGCGATCCGTTTGCATTTGGTGCGCCCGCTTTTGTAGATTCAGTTAGTGGGAACTACATTCCCTTCTTTTTGGTGCCCAATGTAACCATGCAAGAAAGCTTTGAGCCCATTTTTGGTCTTGATGTCACCACCACGGGCCAGCTTAATGTACGCGCCGAATACAAGAAAAGCCGTACCCTTAGCCTAAGCTTATTAGACTATCAGCTTAGCGAGGTAAACAGCACCGAATACAGCTTTGGTGCAAGCTGGCGCAAGCGTGGTTTAAAGGTGCCATTTAAACTGCCAAAAATCTTAAACGCAAAGGGCGATAAAGAACTCGAAAACGACATTACTTTTAGGTTCGACTTTAGCCTGCGCGACGATGCCACCAGCAACAGCCGCCTAGACCAAAACAGTAGCTTTAGCACTGCGGGGCAAAAGGTAATTAAGATAAACCCCAGCATTGATTACGTCATGAACAACCGCTTGAACATTAGGCTGTTTTTCGACCAAATGCGTAGCATACCATACATAAGTACTGCGGCACCCACCACCAATACCCGGGCTGGCGTTCAGGTGCGCATCAGCTTGGCGCAATAGCCCGTTAGCAAAAGCAAAGAGTGTATTAAAATTTAGCCGAGCGCCATAACTCGTGATGCTTGGCCTGAAGCGGCAGAGTTGTTGCTTTGAAGTAGAATAACTTTCTTGGCGGCCAGTTGCATGCACTGGGGGGCAAACAATAGCCTTGCTGATTGTAGAATTTCAGCCTTTGAAGCCACATAGTGCCGCCGAGCCATGCAGCTTTAGTGGCCTGCTAATCCGCGTTTGTTTTAAAAAAAAGCTTCAATTTTTAGCTTTGTTTAGTTGACCTACAGAACCTGTTAGTATTTCCACAAATCCCCCTTCCCATGCCATTTTTTTCCGGCAATCGATATTTATGCATAAATTGCCCTCTTGTAATGTTAGCGTATGAAAGACCTCGTTTGCCATTTGGTTTTTGGTTTCTTGATTTGCACATTTATAAGTTGTGGCTCTGGTAATGTGCAAACTGCCGCTTCTACCCCCGAGACGATTAGTTACAATTTTCATGTACGACCCCTGCTGAGCGACAAATGCTTTGCTTGCCACGGCCCCGATGCCAACAAGCGCGAATCGGGGCTTCGGCTTGATATTGAAGCAGAAGCAAAAGCACCCCTGAAAGATGCACCCAATACTTTTGCCATAGTGGCCGGCAAGCCCGAGCTTTCAATGTTGATTCAGCGGATAACCACGCCCGACTCAACACTGATTATGCCGCCTCCAGAGTCGCATTTGGGTGTTTTGAATGATGGCGAGGTGGCCATTTTGCGAAAATGGATAACTGAGGGAGCCAAATATGAACCGCATTGGGCCTTTGTTAAGCCCAAAAAAGCAAGCCCTCCAAATGTAGATTTTACGGCTTGGAATACACAGCCCATCGACAAGTTCTTGTACCAAACCATGGCTCAGAAAGGACTTAAACCCAACCAAGAAGCAACACCCGAGCAATTGCTGCGCAGGCTAGCATTGGACCTTACGGGTTTACCGCCTTCGCCAAGCCTATCAAAGTTTTTTTTAGCCAACCCTACTGCCAATTACGAGGTTTTGGTAGATAGCCTTTTGGCAAGCAAACACTTTGGTGAGAAAATGGCCATCCATTGGTGCGACGTGGCCCGCTATGCCGACAGTTACGGTTATCAAGATGATAACATACGTACCCAATGGCCTTGGCGCGACTGGGTAATACACGCCTTTAATAAAAACATGCCCTACGACCGGTTTTTAGAG
>RDXD01000340.1 GCA_004292575.1 Bacteroidota bacterium | reverse complement strand
GATAACGAAGGCATAGAGCGCATTTTCCCATTCGATATCATTCCCCGTATCATTACCGCTGCCGAGTGGAACCACATCGAGGCAGGCATAAAGCAACGGCTTAAAGCACTCAACCTCTTTTTAAAAGATGTGTACAACGAGCAGCAAATCATAAAAGATGGCATCATCCCCGCCAGCCTCATCGCCACCTGCCCCCATTTTTTACGCGAGGCGGTAGGCATCAAAGTACCCCACGACATCTATGTCCACATCAGCGGCATCGATCTCATACGCGGTGCCGATGGGGTGTTTTACATTTTGGAAGACAACCTGCGCACCCCCAGTGGCGTAAGTTACATGCTCGAAAATCGCGAGGTCACCAAGCGCATTTTCCCCGAAATGCTAGCCGCCAACAAGGTGCAGCCCATCAGCCGCTATCCACTGGCCCTACACGACATTCTCAGCAGCGTAAGCCCCAGCGGCAGCAGCCAACCCAATGTCGTACTCCTTACACCCGGCATTTACAACAGTGCCTATTACGAACACACCTTTTTGGCCCGCCAAATGGGCATACCTCTCGTCGAAGGCCGCGATTTAGTAGTGGACGACCACAAGGTTTTCATGAAAACCACCAGTGGCCTCCAGCAGGTCGATGTTGTCTATCGCCGTATGGACGATGACTATCTCGATCCTCTCGTATTCCGAAACGACAGTATTTTGGGCGTACCCGGCATCATTAGCGCCTATCGGCGGGGCAATGTAAGCCTAGTAAATGCCGTGGGCAATGGTGTGGCCGACGATAAAGCCGTGTACGTGTATGTACCCGACATGATAAAATACTACCTCAACGAAGATCCCATCTTGCCAAACGTGCCCACCTACCGGCTCGAAAATGAGGACCACCGCGCCCATGTATTCGCCAATCTCAGCAGCATGGTCATCAAACAAACCAACCAAAGTGGCGGTTACGGCATGGTCATGGGCAATACTGCCACCGACGAAGAGCTGGCAACCATCAAAAGCGCCATCCAAGACAACCCGCGTGTTTTTATAGCACAGCCCATCATACAGCTTAGCACCGTACCCTGTTTCATCAATGGCAAGTTGCAACCCCGTCACGTCGATTTGCGTCCCTACGGCCTTTGTGGCCCCGATGGCATCGAAATAGTACATGGCGGCCTCACCCGCGTGGCCCTGCGCGAGGGCAGTCTCGTGGTAAACAGCAGCCAGGGTGGTGGCAGCAAAGACACCTGGGTACTAGAGTAGCAACCCAAAAACCCTTAGCCATATTCAGCGGCAAGCAGCCACCGCCACCGCATTTGTTCATGCCCATCTAAAGCAATACAATAAAAATATTACCTCCATGACAGCCCTTGTAAAATCGCCCGATATGATCATGCTGAGCCGCGTGGCCGACAGCTTGTTTTGGTTAAACCGCTACCTCGAGCGTACCGATGGCCTCGTCCGCACCCTGCGCTCGTTTTACATCCTCAGTTTCGATAAAGATACCGACGACGAGCTCGGCTACCTACCTGCACTCGCCTGCTTCACAAGCCTCCCCCCCGATAAAGCCAAGCCCATGGCCCACCAATCGGCGGAAGTGCTGCAGTATTGCATCAGCAACAGCGCAAACCTCAACAGCGTAAAAGTGCTGCTGAGCAAAGCCCGCGAAAATGCGCGTGGCAGCCAAGATAAAGTAACCAAAGAACTGTGGGAGCAAGTAAATGGCATGTACCATTACATCTTAAAACCCACAGTGCCACAAATGTTGGCGGGCCCCGATGCACTTCAGGTCCTCGATAAATTGCACGAGCAATGCCTACTCTACAGCGGCGTTATCGACACCACCATGCCCCGCGGACTTGGCTGGAGCTTTATGAACATTGGGCGCTACATAGAACGTTGCCTCCAAACCGTTGACATTACCGAAGTCTTTTTGCAGCACATCAACAATCACCTCGATGGCCCCGAAGACACCTTGTACTGGCGCCGCCTGCTCCTTTCCCTCTCCGGCTACGAACTGTTTCTAAAAAGCAACCGCACCGCCGGCTACACCCGCCACGTTGTGCATCAGGTCGTGTTCAACAAGCAGTTCCCACGCAGCATCCTCTACAGCCTCAATCGCATCGATAAATACCTCGACGACCTCACTAACGATAACCCACTGCCCGCAGCCATTAGCCTCCAAAAACAATTTGGCCGTCTCAACAGCATGGTCGAGTTTACCGATGTGCAACAACTAACCGACGAAGGCATAAAACAACTGCTCGGCAACATAAGGCGCCAAGTTTGGGAATTTAGCGGCGCCATGTCCAAACTATTTTTTAGCTACGCGTAGCACCAAACCCAGGGTTTGTTGCGGCCGCGTTCAGTTATCACATCTCCAATTCAAAAGCCCAAATACCATCCCCGCCTTGCGGCACACACCAGTAGCGCCACCCGCTTCAAACAGCCCTCACCACGCCAAATTATTCAGTTTTTTTTATTTAGAAGCAGCAACCGCAGTGCATATCCAAGCCTCAGTACGGGCCATTCGCTTGTAGCCCCGCCCCAAAAAACAGGGGGCGGGGGCTACCGCTGCTGTCCCGGCTAGTACCATACCGCAAGGCTCCGTTCAACAAAAACACCAAACTTCTAGCCCAAACAAACCAAAAATCAGCGTTCTTTACTGCATTATGGCCGTTTTCAACATCCATCACATTACCCATTACGAGTACGATCGTCCGGTAAAAGAAAGTGTAAACCAAATTCGCATTTTCCCAGTAGAAGATAGCAATCAGCAAGTTACCGCCTTCGAGCTAGCAATCACGGGCAAGCCAAAAGTTGACATTTTTACCGATTATTTTGGCAATAAGGTCGGCGACTTTACCGTATTGGTTCCCCATACCAGCCTCTCCATCGATAGTAGGCTCACCATTTCCATAGCCGATGCCAACCCCAGCCTGCAATATCCAGAAGTTAGTTTTCAGCAGCTGAGCCAGCTGGTTCAGCATGATGTACAGCTCCTCGGCTTGGCGCATCCCGAGCGCATTGAGCACCAGCAGCAAATCGACCAAATTATAGCCGATTTAAACGCTACCCAACTCTCCATACACGAGGCCGCCATGGCCTGCAACACCTACGTTTTTCAACAGTTTCAGTACCAAAAGGGCATCACCACCATTCAAACCACCGTCGATGAGATATTAAGCCACCGCAGCGGTGTGTGCCAAGATTTTGCCCACGTCCTCTTGCAAATGCTCCGTACCCTAGGCGTACCCGCCCGTTACGTCAGCGGCTACATCTGCCCCAATAAAAGCGGTCTCCGTGGCGAGGGTGCCACCCACGCCTGGATAGAATACTATTTGCCACAAATGGGGTGGGTGGGCCTCGACCCCACCAACAACATCATTGTACAAGGCCGGCACGTAAAACTCGGCACCGGCTACAGTTTCACCGATTGTAGCCCTGTAAAAGGCACTTTCAAAGGCATTGCCAAACAAACGCTCAGCATTTTTGTGTCTGTCGGTTACGAAGACGGCCACCGCTTCGAAGACCGCAACAACGTGCAAATGCAGCTGCAAACCGCCGAGGGCACCGAAGCCTGGCAGGCCGAATATCTAGCCGCCTTGCAACAGCAACAACAGCAGCAACAATAATTCCAACCGCAACCGCAGCCACAACAATAATTCCAAGCGCAACAAGCTACAACAGCATTAGCCACAGCAACAAGCTACAACAGCATTAGCCACAGCCACAGCCAAAATCACAACAGCAGTAGCAGTGTCAACAGCCAGAGCAATCACAACCGCGGTAGCCACATCCAGCCCTGAAAGGGCGCAATTCCTCAGCGAGGCGGCACCGCCCCTCGCAGA
>RDXD01000408.1 GCA_004292575.1 Bacteroidota bacterium | reverse complement strand
CAAACATCGGCTAAAATGCGCTGTTGGCGCTGGCTGCACATTTCCACGGCTGCTTCGCTCCATTCGTTTATGGCATTCGCGTCTTTCCTAAACAGCCCGCTGCCGCTACAGGGTGCGTCCACCACCACGGCATCAAACAACTGCGGCAGTTTGCCAAAATCAGCTGCATCGTTATTGGTAACCAACACGTTACGTGCGCCCCATTTGGTTAAATTTTCCATGAGAACTGGCACCCTAGTTTTGATGACTTCGTTGCTAACCAAAACCGAATCTTCCGACAAAAGTGACTGAATATGGGTGCTTTTGCCACCCGGCGCGGCGCACAAATCCAAAACGGTAAGCGGGCTTTGCAGTGGCAGGTGTTGCCTCAACACCTGTTCTAAAAACATGCTGCTAGGTTCTTGCACGTAGTACGCCCCGGCGTGCCACAACGGGTGCAGGGTAAACTGTGGACGTTGGTCGAAATACCGACCCTGCTTGGCCCAGGGAACCTTCCCCACTGGCACCAGAGGATCTAGTGTAGCCGGCTTTTGCGGGTTTAGCCTAATGGATACCCTCGGCTCTTGGCTTTTGTGGGCCGCCACAAAAGCCTCGGCATCAAATGCTTCTATGGATGATAAGGCGTGAATTAGTGCTTGCGGTAACTGCATGGCTATACACAAATATCAACAACGCTACCGTTGCTGCTTTCGGGGGAGGCTACAAACCGATTGTTCTACTACAGATTTTTTATCTCGGCCACCAAATCCTGCAACACTTTTTTACCATCGCCAAAAAGCATGCTGGTTTTGGGCTGAAAAAACAGTTGGTTTTCGATACCGGCATAACCGGGTTTCATGCTGCGCTTATTTACAATCACCGTTTTGGCTTTTTCTACCTCTAAAATTGGCATGCCATAAATGGGGCTTGTGGTATCTGTTTTGGCTGCCGGATTTACCACATCGTTGGCACCCAATATCAGCACGGCATCCGTAGTCGAAAACTCGTCATTTGCCTGCTCCATTTCCAACAATTTTTCATACGGCACATCACTTTCGGCCAGCAACACGTTCATGTGGCCGGGCATGCGTCCCGCCACCGGGTGGATGGCGTATTTCACTTCAACGCCTTTTTCCTCCAACAGCTTTTCTAATTCGTGGCAAACGTGCTGTGCTTGCGCCACCGCCAAGCCATAACCGGGCACAATAAATACCTTGTTAGCGTAGCTTAACACCACGGCCGCATCGCTAAGAGAAATTTGCTTGTAACTACCTGTAATGGCTTGGCCACCTTGTCCCTGTGTTTTGCTTCCGCCACCAAAGGATCCAATCAGCACGTTAGCCAAGCTACGGTTCATGGCTTTACACATTAATAGGGTAAGCAAAGTGCCCGCAGCACCCACCAAAATCCCCCCGGTTAGCATGGCTTTGTTGCTGTACAAAAAACCGCCGCAGGCCGCAGCCACTCCGGTAAAAGAGTTGAGCAGGGAAATAACTACCGGCATATCGGCTCCGCCAATGGGCAGCACAAACAACACCCCGTAAGCTATGGCCACACTCAATACCAACGCAAATACCAAAATGGGGGTGGCGTAATTGGCTGTGGCTAAAAAGCCGGGCGCAGTCATCACAAAATACACCGACAGCCCTAACATACACGCCAGCAGCACTAGGTTTACAACCAACTGACCGCCAAAGGAAAAATCTTTTACCCTGCCATTGAGCTTGCCCCAGGCCACCATGCTACCCACAAACGATACTGTGCCAATAACCAAGCCAAGCACAATAATGAGCACTTGCCCGCTGGTGGCCGGAGCTGTTGCATGCATGGGATGCAGTAAATGGTTAAATTCTATACCGCTAATAAGCGCCGCGCAAGCCCCACCCATACCGTTAAAAAGGCTTACCAGCTCGGGCATGGCCGTCATTTTTACGCGCTTAGCACTCCACCAGCCCCCAACGCTACCCACAATCAATGCTACAAATATGTAGCCATAGTTGCCCAAACGCTCCACTTCGGCATCGCTATACAAAAAAATGGTACCAAAAATGGCAGCAGCCATTCCAGCAGCAGCAACCCAATTACCTTTTCGAGCCGTATCGGGACGGCTAAGCATTTTAAGACCTACAATAAAACCGATGGAAGCTAACAAATAAATAAGGGCCAATAATGAAGACATCATAAACTTTTTACGTAATTTTCGGCTTAAATATCGGATTTAAACCGCAAACTTTGGCTTAAAAAATTATTACGACTGTTGTTGAAAAAAAAACAGCCGCACCATGCAACATTTTTTATCAAGATATTGACTTAAACAAGTAAACCAAGGTAGCAGCCCGCACGTTTTTATAAATTAAAATATGCTCAATGGCCGAAAAATTTATTCACACAGCATCTGCCTTGTGTAAATACCAGGTTACACTTAAGTTTTATATGGACGATGACTTTATGGCGCTGGTTCCCCCACATCGCACTTACATAAACTATCTTATAAATAAGGGGGTAATAGACACCTACACCGTAAGCCTTGAAAGCCAGCGTAGTTGGATGGTTATTAACGGCCGCACAAGAGCCGAAATAGAGGACTTGCTTAAAAAATCACCGCTTTATCGCTACTGGTCCATTGAAATAGACGAGTTGTACGTTTTTGATGGTCAAAACTATAGGTTGCCGGCCCTACAGCTCAACTAGATTATGTTGTGTACCAAAACCCAGTGCATTTTTTTAACTGTTCGCCTAGTCTTAACATTATCCCACTAAGTTACTCTAAAATTTCAATGGCCTTTTGCTTGCTAACGTACATAATGGGTTTGCCCCCCAACTCTGCTACCTTGCCCCATATGGCAACACGCTTACCCTTTAATGCGGGCAATATATCGTAGCCAAAATTGGGTATGTCTTCTTTTTTTATGAATACTGACAATAACTCATTTGGGTATTGTTTGTCTATATTCAACAGCACATTGCCCGCCCTGCTAACCCTTCCGCCTACTACTTTTCCCACTACTTCTACCTCAGTAGTCATCCCCACGCTGTTTCGGGCAATGATGGTGTTAATTTGTCCCCGCTTTAGCTCAAAAATTGGTACAGGTTCCACATCGCCACTGGCCACTTCAGCAAACCAGTCTGCATTTACACGTTGGCACTCAATTTGTGCAGCCAATCCAGTTTCTAAGTTGCTAAAGAAATTGAGACCAGTTAGTTGCTCCACACTGTCCACCGACACCGAATAGGTTTCTAGGGGCATACTACTCTCCGCATTGGGTATCACAAAGCCAAGGCTCTTTTTAGCTTCAAGGTCAAGCACCACCTTCCAAAACAGTTTAGGAATTGCCACTTTATTTACTCCCCGTTCTATTTTAGGCAATTGTGGATCTAGCAATGGTCCTGTAACCACATAAAGGGTACTGCCCGGGTGCAAATAAACATAGGCTCTAATTTTATCCTCCAAATCGGCCCAAATGCCGCGGTTAAAACCATCTAGCTGCGGACTCATATTGCTATACAAATAGCTCTCGCTCAATGCTTTAGCACTCCATCTAAAATCGGCACTGGGTGCCAAATGGCCCCTATCGTAGCCAAACCCATCATACTGGTAAGAACCATCGGCTGTTCGGTGCTTTAAGAAATAGTCAGCTTCTACAGCACTACCGGTGCTTACCACAGTATCGGGCCTAAAGTTGTTTGTACGGCTAACAGCCCCACCTACCACATCGGGTAAAATAACATGGGCCACCCACCGCGCTTGTTCGTAGGCCTCGGCATAGCCCAATGCCATGGCCCTGTGCCACACCAGCGCATCGCCCTGCTTCAAATTGGGCAGCCCTACTTTGTCTAATGCATTTTGTACCAATTGGAGCTTTACATCCTCGCGCTGCTGTTGCAATGCCTCCCGATTGCGTTCGAGTGCAGCAATTTTGGCTTCTATATCCTCTAAATTTCGCTCAATGTTTTGCGCAGTACAAATGCCACACACAAAACTCAAAGCCAATGCAATTATCCTTCCTCCAATCTGCTTACTCATCATTTGTCTGAGGTGTAAAAGTATGCCCAAGGGGACTGGGGGCACATTAAGAATTTGTAGCCAATGGCATGCAAGCGGCGCCATTTGAGTACACGCCAATGCTTTTGGTGGGCAAAGGCCGCCAGGGTTCGGGTTAACTATATCACCCAAAAAACTTATGCAAGTAAAAAATGTCATACACCATCAGAATCCAGCAAATCGGGCCTGCGCTGTTGTGTACGTAACAAGCTCTGCTCGTATCGCCAATCTTCTATTTTCTGCGGATGGCCACTTAGCAGCACTTCGGGCACCTCCCAACCGTTATAATTGGCGGGCCGGGTAAACACTGGAGGAGCCAGCAAACCATCCTGAAAGCTATCGAAAAGTGCGGAGGTTTCGTTGTTGAGTACACCGGGCAGCAAACGGCCAATGGCATCTACCACCATGGCAGCGGGCAGCTCGCCTCCGCTAAGTACAAAATCGCCTATTGAAATTTCGAGGGTTACATAGCGCTGGCGTATGCGCTCATCTATGCCCTTGTAGTGGCCGCAAATAATAAGCAGCCGGCCTAAAAGCGATAGGGCGTTTGCTTGGCGCTGGTCAAAGCGTTTTCCATCAGGGGTCATGTAAATGATGTGGTTGTAGGCCCCACTTTGTTGAAGTTCCAGAATGGCCTTCTCCAAGGGTTCGCACATCATAACCATACCGGCACCACCGCCATATTGGTAATCGTCCACCTGACCTTGGTTATTGATGGCCCACTGGCGAAGCTGGTGTACAGTCACTGTAAGCAAACCTTTTTCTTGTGCACGCTTCATGATGCTGTGGCTCAGCGGGCTATCGAGCAATTCGGGAACTACAGTAAGTATATCAATGTGCATTGCTATAGAAGTTGTTTAAAAAAAAGACGGGCACTAAGCGTTTAATAGCTTGCGCTTGTAAATCGTTATTCTTCGCTCTGCGGCATCATGTCGTCGAAATTTCGTCGCTGTGCCTTGCTTGGTCGTCCTGTTTTACTTAGTCGCTTACCGGTATGGAAGCTCTCCACCATAAAGTCTTGTTTTTCAAGTAGTTCGGGCGGAGTAAGGTCTTTGTAATGCAAAATGGCTTGGTCATAAGCAACCCTATTGGCCAACAAAGCGGTTACTTCTATTATCCAGCGGCGCGCATCGGTACGCAGGTCGTATGTATCCCCAATTTTTACCACCCGGCTGGCTTTCAAAGCCACGCTGTTCATTTTTACACGCCCTTTATCGCAGGCATCAGCTGCCGTACTACGGGTTTTAAACAAACGAATGCTCCAAAGAAATTTGTCGAGGCGCACTTTTTCTGCCGTCATGGGGCAAATGTAGCACCTATTCAACTCCGTTTGTAAACGGCACCCCATTCCCCAACAGCTGCAAAGGGATGGGCTTGCCAAAAAACACAAGACAACCTACAAAAACGGGACCGCTAAAGGCTGACCAGAAACCAAGGCATAAAATGGGCAAAATGACATTTGACATCTTTTTATTGGCCATTGGGCCTAAAAATAAAATCGATATTATAAAACTAATATATTTAGTATTTTGGCTAATAATATTAGTTTTGCACTATTATGATGTCGCCCGAAAAATCTAACACCATTACCCAATTAAAAAAAGAGCTGCTTACCATAGGCGGCTACAAGTTTGCTAACCAGCAGGTCCTATACCCAAGCGGCCTGGCGTTTATGAACGCTCATTTTCCCAACAGCTGCTTTCCAAAGGGGGCCATCCACGAGTTTTTGTGCGGCGGTGCCGAGGCCACTGCTGCTACCATGGGTTTTATAGCCGCTATGATTTCTTCCAATTTTAATGCAATTGATAGCATAATTTATGTAGGGACGCGCCATTTTGTTTACCCTTTAGCACTAACTCAGTATGGCCTTGAGCCCTGGCAGCTGGTGTTTGTGCAACCCAACCACAAAAAAGCGGGCCTTTGGGCCATAGAGGAGGCCCTAAAGTGCGAAGGCCTTACTGTGGTGATAGCCGAGCTGGAGGCCCTAAGTTTTGTAGAATCGCGACGCTTTCAACTGGCGGTAGAGGGTAGTGGGGTTACTGGCTTACTGCTAAACCTAAACCCCAAAGCCAAAAGCACCACAGCCAGTATTGCCCGCTGGCAAATAGGTTGCAAAAACAGCAAAGCCATCAACGCCCTACCAGGTGTAGGCCACCAACAATGGCTGGTAAACTTGCAAAAAATAAGGCATGGCAAACCAGGGCAGTGGGCGGTGGAATGGGATGGCAGCGTTCTGGCGCAAGTAGATCTTACCATTCCTATACTCCACGATTTACAACTCAAAAATGCCATTTGAGTAGCCCACTAACAGAATCAGAGCGCACACATCCATTACGTTGGACATACACAAGCCGGCAGCGTGGGTAAAAAAAATGTAAAAAAAATAGCAGATTTTATACTGCGCATCATACCAACAGCAAATGGGTAATAGATACGTTTCGGTGTGGTTTAGATTTTTGAAAACCGATTGGCTTAGCATTAGAAACCCCGCTTACAGGCAGCAAGCTTTTGTGTTGCACCAGCACCAGAAAGGTAGGAGTGTAATAACGGCTGTCAACCGCTTGGCCAATGAACAACATATTGGTTTGGGCATGACGCTAGCCGATGCCAAAGCCATGGTGCCACAACTGCTGGCCGCAAACGATGAAGAGGGACGCTTTGAAGAAGTGCTACACCAGATAGCCATTTGGTTTATTAGATATACCCCTGTGGTGGCCTTAGACGTACCCGACGGTATTTTATTGGACGCCAGTGGCTGTGCGCATTTGTGGGGGTCGGAGGAAGCTTACTTAAACGATATAACCAACCGGCTAAACAACATGGGTTATACCGTAAGGGTAGCTATGGGGGGTACCGTAGGCACGGCCTGGGCGCTTTGCCATTATGGCCAGTTAGCCATTGCAAAAAATGGCGAAGAACTGCAAGCCCTAAGCCCCCTGCCCTTTGCTGCGCTCCGTATTGATGCGTTGGCGCTGGCCAAACTTCAAAAAATGGGGTTCAAAACAATAAAGGATGTGCTACAGATACCGCTACCAGTGTTAAGACGGCGTTTTGGCCAAGTTTTTATTACCAAACTTCAGCAGGCGTTGGGTGCAGCCCTGGAGGTAATGGACCCTGTGGTACCTCCCCAACCATTTGCCGAACGCTTATATTGCTTGGACCCCATACTATCGCGGGTGGGCATTGAGCTAGCACTAAAGCAACTGCTAAACGACTTGTGTACTAAACTAAAAAACCAGCACAAAGGGTTGAGAACCGCCGAACTTATTACGCACAGCATTAATGGAAGGCAACAAGAAATACGTATTGGTACCAATAAACCCAACCGCAATAGCCTGCACTTGTTTAAGTTGTTTGAGCTTAAACTGCAAACCATTGCCCCGGGCTTCGGCATTGAGCTATTTTTACTGCAAGCCCCACTGGTTGAAGACCTCCCGGCGGTACAAGAAAGCATTTGGCAAAATACCCACCATGTAAACAACAACAACCTGTTGCTATTGATGGATAAACTCACCAACCAATTGGGCGAGCAAAACTTATGCAGATACACCAGAGACGAGCGCCATTGGCCAGAGCGTGCCATAAAAAAAATAGCCCCGCTAGAAGATGTAATTCCTGCTCACTATGAACCGCCACCCCTTCGCCCCATACTGCTTTTGAAAAAGGGCGTGGCCATCGAGGCCCGTGCAACAGCAAATGACATACCCATAAGTTTTACCCTGCATGGAGAGGAGCACCAAGTTGTATTGGCCGATGGACCAGAACGCATAGCCGGCGAATGGTGGATAGAAACCGTTTATCCACGCGACTACTATTATGTGGAAGACCAAAACGGCAACCGATACTGGATTTTTAAGCTGGTACAACCTCCCCAACACGGTGGCCAATGCTGGTTTTTACACGGCTACTTTGCCTAAAACCCCTTTTTTACAACCATGGGCTACATCGAGCTACAAGTCACCTCCAATTTCAGCTTTTTGCAAGGGGCATCGCACCCCGAAGAAATTGTGGAACAAGCCGCACTGCTGGGTTATAATGCCGTGGCCATAACCGATGTAAATAGTTTTGCAGGCTTGGTAAGGGCACACGTGGCCGCAAAAAATAAGGGCATCAGGCTTATCACGGGTGTGCATCTACAGCTAATGCATGGGGTTTCGGTGCTGGCATATCCCAAAAATGCAAAGGGCTACTCCGAACTGTGTGGCCTGCTTACCATGGGCAATCTTAGGGCATCCAAGGGCATTTGCCACTTAAATCCCGAGGATGTTACAAAACATCTTACTCAGGTAATTGTGGTGGCGCTACCACCGGTAAATCTTTCGCCTAATGGAGCCAGTATTGGCAGTTTTGAAGCCGAATTGCAGGCCTACAAAAAGGTGTTTGCGCAAAACTTGTATTTGGCACTGCACCGCCATTACCGAAGCAATGATGCTAAAATGCTGGCGTTGCTTCAAAACACGGCCAATAGAATGGGCATTAAAACAGTTGCTACCAACAATGTGCTTTACCATGTACCACAGCGCAGAGCATTGCAAGATATACTTACCTGCATTAGAGAGAAATGCACCATTTACCAAGCTGGCTTTAAACTAAATGCGCATGCCGAGCGCCATTTAAAAACTGCGCAGCAAATGCAGCGCTTATTTGCCAACCATGCCCAGGCGTTGGCCAATACCCTCCACATTGCCGCCGAGTGCACTTTTTCGCTGGATGCCTTAAAATATGAATACCCCGAAGAAATAACCAACCAACAATATACGCCGCAGCAAACGCTTACACAGTTGACCTGGGAAGGCGCCCACGATTTTTATAAGGGAGAAATTCCATCCCAAATTACAGCCAACATTAACCACGAGCTGGCTTTTATTGCGCAAATGAATTACGCGCCTTATTTCCTCACGGTTTATGATATTGTGCGTTTTGCCAGGCAGCGAGGTATTTTGTGCCAGGGCCGGGGTTCGGCAGCCAATTCCACCGTATGCTTTTGCCTGGGCATCACGTCGGTAAATCCTGCCAAGTTCGATTTACTGTTCGAAAGATTTTTATCGGCAGCCCGCAACGAGCCGCCAGATATTGATGTAGATTTTGAACACGAGCGGCGAGAGGAAGTGATACAATACATTTACCAAAAGTATGGCCGCCACCGGGCCGCTATTGTGGCCACGGTAACCCAACAGCACGAAAAAGGAGCCATCCGGGATGTTGCCAGAGCCATGGGCTTATCGCAAGACGTGATAAAAAACTTATCGGGGTTGATATTGCGCTCGGGCGGGCAAGGCTTTAACCTACAGCAAGTGGCAGCTGCGGGCATCAATGCCAATGATGTGCACCTGCAAAAGGTTATTGCGCTTACCAATGCCTACATGGGTTTTCCGCGGCAGTTGGGCCAACATACCGGTGGCTTTGTTATTTGTAGAAATACGCTGGCAGAGCTTTGCCCAGTGCACCACGCCCGCATGCCCAACCGCACTTGTATAGAATGGAATAAAGATGATATTGACGCTTTGGGCTTTTTGAAAGTAGATATTTTGGCATTAGGCATGCTTACCTGCATTAGAAAAGCCTTTGATTTAGCCGAGCAGATCCACGGGGTTAAGCTTACACTGGCCAACATTCCGCAAGATGATGAGGCCGTTTACGATATGATATGCGAGGCCGATACCATTGGTGTATTTCAGATTGAAAGCCGGGCGCAACAATCCATGCTGCCACGCTTAAGGCCCCGGTGTTTTTACGATTTGGTAATAGAAGTGGCCATTGTAAGGCCCGGACCCATACAGGGCGATATGGTGCACCCTTACCTGCGTCGGCGCAATGGGTTAGAGCCGGTGCACTACCCATCTAAAGCACTTGAGGCCATTTTAAGCCGCACCCTCGGGGTTCCGCTTTTTCAGGAGCAGGCCATGAAAATTGCAATTGTTGCCGCCGGCTTTTCGCCCACCGAAGCCGACCAGTTGCGTCGCAGCATGGCCACTTTTAAATCCAAGGGGCTGGTAACGCACTTCGAAAAAAAACTAATTGATGGCATGCTCAAAAATGGGTACGCACTAGAATATGCGCAGCGGGTTTTTAAGCAGCTCGAAGGCTTTGGCAGCTATGGCTTCCCCGAGAGCCATGCGGCCAGTTTTGCCCAATTGGTATATGTATCCTCGTGGCTAAAATGCCACTACCCCCATGTGTTTGCCTGCGCCCTGCTCAACAGCTTGCCCATGGGTTTTTACCAACCCGCCCAAATTGTGGCCGATGCCCAAAAACATGGTGTGGTTGTGCGCCCTGTAGATGTAAACCATTCGGCATGGAACAACACCTTAGAAGAGAAACAAGGGAACTACCATGCGCTTAGGCTGGGTTTTAAGCAGGTGAGTGGGCTGCGCAAAACCGACGTGGATTTGCTGTTGCAAGCCCGTAAGCAGAGCTTTACACACCTGCTTCAGCTTAGCGATGTCGGGGTTTCTAACAGTGGTATAGAGCTTTTGGCGCAGGCCGATGCCTTTACATCGTTACAAATAGACCGAAGGCTGGCACTGTGGCAGGCCAGCGTAAACGATAAGCCCATTGCCCTGTTTAAAGGCACTGCTCATAACGATGAGGCGGAAAACAATTTGCCATTACCCACCATGCATTTGGCACAGCAGGTTATGCAAGATTATGCTAGTACGGCACTATCGCTAAAGGCGCATCCCCTTAGCTTTTTGCGCCAAAAACTAAGCCTGCTAAAAACCATTACCAATGCCGCTTTGCCCACAACAACTGCTGGCCACATGGCAACCATTGCCGGCATGGTGCTGGTAAGGCAGCGGCCACAAACCGCCAAAGGGGTTTGGTTTTATACCTTAGAAGACGAAACCGGGGTTGCCAACTTGGTTATTTTCCCCAATGTGTTTGAGGCCCACCGAAAAGTGCTTCTGCAAGCTAAAATTTTAATGGTAAGCGGTAAAGTTCAAATAGAGGGCAAAGTGATTCATGTGCTGGTCTCTTCTTGTTTTAACATTACAAAAATGCTGGCCACCGCTGTGGCTACACCTGCCGAGGAAGAAGACAATTTGGGCTTGTTTTCTGCAGAGCAGCTGGAGCATAAAACAACACCCTTGCCCACGGTACCCGCACAGGCCCTAAACCTGCCTGTTGGCCGCAATTTTAGATGATGCATGGGTAAAAGAAAAGCGACCCCCCAAAAAACAGAGGGTCGCTTTATTCAGTTAATTGGATTAATTAGCGTAAACTATGCCAAATCAAACCTATCCAAGTTCATTACTTTGGCCCATGCGGCCACAAAGTCGTTTACAAATTTGGGCTTACCATCGGCACAGGCATACACTTCTGCCACGCCCCTTAATTCTGCATTTGAGCCTAAAATAAGGTCAACTCGGGTACCAGTCCATTTTAGGTTACCAGTTTTGCGGTCGTGGCCTTCAAACAAATCTTGTGTGGCCGAAGTGGCACTCCATTTGGTGCTCAAATCCAGCAAATTAACCAAGTAGTCGTTGGTAAGCGCTTCGGGCTGTTGGGTAAACACGCCATTACCCGATCCGTCAAAATTCGCATTCAACACCCGCATGCCTGCCAGCAACACCGTCATTTCGGGGGCGGTCAGGGTCATCAGCTGTGCTTTATCAATCAGCATTTCCTCGGCAGTTACCCCGTGGTGCGGTGTAAAGTAGTTTCTAAATCCATCGGCAATGGGTTCCAATACTGCAAACGAAGCCACGTCGGTCTGTTCCTGGGTAGCATCGGTGCGGCCCGGTGCAAAAGGCACTGCCACAGCAAACCCGGCACGCTCAGCTGCCATCTCCACACCCACATTTCCTGCCAGCACTATCAAATCGGCCAATGAAACCTGTCTGCCATGGTTATCGGCTGCATTAAATGCTGCTTGAATGGCTTCTAACTTTTGCAAAACAATGGCCAGTTGGGCGGGGTTATTAACCTCCCAGTCTTTTTGTGGTGCTAGCCTAATGCGGGCACCGTTGGCGCCGCCGCGCTTATCCGAACCTCTAAAAGTAGATGCCGACGCCCAGGCGGTAGATACCAGTTGCGATACCGATAGGCCGCTCTGGCGAATCTGCGCTTTTAGCGTTGCCACATCTTCATCATTTATAAGGGCATGGGTTACTGCTGGCACAGGGTCTTGCCAAATTAGCACTTCCGCAGGCACCTCGGGGCCAAGGTAGCGGCTTATAGGCCCCATATCGCGGTGGGTAAGCTTGTACCATGCACGGGCAAACGCATCGGCAAGGGCATCGGGGTTTGCCAAAAAGTGGCGAGATATGGGCTCGTATATGGGGTCAACGCGTAGCGCAATATCGCTAGTAAGCATAAATGGCGCATGGCGCTTAGCGGGGTCGTGGGCATCGGGTATCAAGCCTGCACCGGCACCATCTTTAGGACGCCACTGTTGGGCACCTGCGGGGCTGGTAGTCAATTCCCATTCGTATCCAAAAAGATTTTCGAAGTAGTTATTGCTCCATTGCGTTGGGGTTGTGGTCCATGCGCCTTCTAGGCCGCTGGTTATGGTATCGGCACCATGGCCAGTGCCATAGGTGTTTTTCCAGCCGGTAGCTTGCTCTTCTATAGAGGCAGCAGCAGGCTCGCGGCCAACGTATTTGGCGGGGTCGGCAGCACCATGGGTTTTGCCAAAGCTGTGTCCACCTGCTATTAGGGCCACGGTTTCTTCATCGTTCATGGCCATGCGTCCAAAGGTTTCCCTAATGTCAATGGCCGATGCCAAAGGATCGGGCCTACCGTTGGGGCCTTCGGGGTTTACGTAAATAAGGCCCATTTGTACGGCACCCAGTGGGTTTTCCAGCTGCCTATCGCCAGTATAGCGCTTGTCGCCAAGCCATTCTGTTTCAGGACCCCAGTAAATGTCTTCTTCCGGCTCCCACACATCTTCGCGGCCACCCGCAAAACCAAAGGTTTTAAAGCCCATCGACTCTAAGGCGCAGTTTCCGGCTAGTATCATTAAATCGGCCCATGATATGGAAGCACCATATTTCTGCTTAATGGGCCATAGCAATAGGCGGGCTTTGTCAAGGTTAGCGTTATCGGGCCAGCTGTTAAGTGGTGCAAAACGTAGGGTACCCGCTCCAGCACCGCCACGGCCATCGGCTATGCGGTAGGTGCCAGCGCTGTGCCATGCCATGCGTATCAAAAATGGGCCATAGTGGCCATAGTCTGCGGGCCACCAGTCCTGCGAGGTGGTCATCATTTCGTACAAATCTTGCTTTACGGCGTTCAAATCCAATGCTTTAAAGGCCGCAGCGTAGTTAAAGTCGGCTGGCATAGGGTTCGATGATGGACCATGCTGGCGCAAAATGTTCAGCTTAAGCTGGTTGGGCCACCAGTCGTAGTTGCGGGGGCCAGCACCGGCACTCTTTTTAAGGCTTCCGCCGGTAAAGGGGCATTTGCCCTGTCCGTTCACGTTGTACGAATTGTGGGCTGTTGTGGGTGTATTTTCCATGGTTTTTGTATAAATTAAAATTTTCTTTTCATTAAAAAGCGCAAAGTAAAAACGGTTTCGAGTACAGAAGGTTCGAAGCGGCAAATTTACGGCAAAGGGGGCATCAGAAACCAAATTATACCCGGTTGTTACTAACCTCTTCCATCACCAAAAGTTGGCATCCAAAGAAGGAGCAGGTACGCTTTGCGTAGGTCAGCCGGCAACAGCAATCTGTGGCAATGCATCTGCAACTGGGCCCAAAAAAGGCATTACTGTCAATTCTTAACCCCGCCCAAACAGATTACTACAACCCATTACTCAGTTTTACAAGATGAGCCGCTTAACCAAAACAGTAAAAAAAGCAGGATTTCTCACCCATCCACACCCCCTACCCTTGCACCTCACTCGTAAACTGAAAGGTAATATCCGGGTTGTTGTTGCGCTCTGTTTGCAAAAACCATTCGCTTTGGGCCAGGTAAACCAGCTTACCATCCTTGTCTTCGGCTATATTTTGCATCTTAAACCGCGTAAAATCGGCCAACTTCTGTTTATCGGCACTGTCTATCCAGCAAGCCTTGTAAAACGGCAGCGTATTAAATTGCACACTGGCGGTGTACTCGTGCAGCAGGCGGTATTGTATTACTTCAAACTGCAGCTCGCCCACGCAGCCCACAATTTTTTTGTTGCCGCCAAACTGGGTAAACAGCTGGGCCACGCCCTCATCGGTAAGTTGTTGCAAGCCCTTTTCCAGCTGCTTGGTTTTCATGGGGTCTTTGTTTACCACCTCCTTAAATATTTCGGGGCTAAAAGTGGGTATGCCCGTAAAAAAGAAGTCTTCGCCCTCGGTAAGAGTATCACCAATTTTAAAATTGCCGGTGTCAAACAATCCCACTATATCGCCGGCATAGCTTTCTTCTACCACATCTTTGCTGCGGGCCAAAAATGTGTAGGGGTTACTAAATCTCACGTCCTTATCCAGCCGCACGTGGTGGTAGTACTTATTGCGTTCAAACTTGCCGCTACACACCCGCAAAAAAGCAATTCTATCGCGGTGTTTAGGATCTAGGTTAGCATGAATTTTAAATACAAAGCCGCTCAACTTATCCTCGCCCACATCCACGGCCCGTTGGGTAGTTTGCCGGCTGCGCGGCGTGGGGGCAATGGTAATAAAGGTATCCAGCATTTCGCGTACCCCAAAGTTGTTTACCGCACTGCCAAAAAACACCGGTGCCGTCACCCCACTTAGGTAGTCATCCACATTCAGTTGTCCGTACACGCCGTCTATCAGTTCCACATCTTCGCGCAGGGTAGCCGCATCTTTATCACCCACTTTTTTATCCAGCACCACATCATGCAGGTCTTCTATTTTCAGCACATCCTCATCGGCAGCCTTGGTGCCGGCGGCAAACAGCACCAGGCTTTTTTGCCGCAGGTCATACACCCCTTTAAAATCTTTACCGCTGTTTATGGGCCAGGTGCTGGGGTGCAGGTTTATTTTAAGTTCTTTTTCAATTTCTTCCAGCAGGTCAAAGCGGTTTTTACCATCGCGGTCCATTTTGTTTATAAACACCATTACCGGCGTTTTGCGCATGGCTATCACCCCCATTAGCCTACGGGTTTGTTCTTCCACACCGTTCACGCTGTCCACCACCAGTATCACACTATCCACAGCAGTAAGGGTGCGGTAGGTATCCTCGGCAAAGTCTTTGTGGCCGGGCGTATCCAGCAGGTTTATCAGGTGGCCCTCGTACTCAAACGTCATTACGCTGGTAGCCACGCTAATGCCGCGCTGGCGTTCTATTTCCATAAAATCGCTGGTGGCATGCTTCTTTATTTTGTTGCTTTTTACGGCACCTGCGGTTTGTATGGCCCCGCCAAACAGCAAAAACTTCTCGGTAAGCGTGGTTTTACCGGCATCTGGGTGGCTTATAATGGCAAAGGTCTTGCGGCGTTGTATTTCTTTAGCGTATTTCATGTTGGGGCGCAAAAGTAAGCGCATTTGCACACGGGGCCGTTTGCCGCCCGTTCATTTTTCTTTAGAAGCCCATCGGCAATGCATATCGAGGCCTCGGTCCCGCTGTACGCTGCAAGTCCGCCCCGTGCATGGGCTAAGCCTTGGCACCATAGGCCCGGGCTGGTATGCAGGGGCTATACGGCAGTGCATATCCTTCGGGCTTTACGCTGCCATCGGGGCTAGTTGGCTAAGCGGCAGTGCAAGTATGGGGCAAGTGGCATGCCAGCCGCAGCTGCCACACCAGCCCCTTATGCACCCTTTACTGCATTGAAGCATGCAAAAGGGGCAGGAATTTTTGTATGACTAACATCAATACGAGATACGTGAGAAAATTTTCAAGCGGCAGTTCGGAATATAGAAATGGGCAAACATTATTTACGCTTACGGCGGTATTCAATTGCCATTTATCCGAAAAATGAATTCCCAACCCAACGCCCAATTGCACACCACAGCCAATACGCACCAATACCCCAATAGCTACACTGGCGCTGGCTTCATAAGAATTGCCATGTGCTAACAATACACCGCCAAAGGCATATTTTTTTTGGCCAGAATGCGTTGGAGGTGGCTGTTAAGATAATTTTGTTGTGCCACATGCAAATATCTTTAGTATCAAATAAGTGCGCAGCATATTGTTGTGGCTTAAACGCTATGCTCTGTTATTTAGCTCTGCTATTTGGCTCTTCCCTTAAGTTTATCAACATCTAAAATATAGCCCAGTTTTATGCCACGATTTATCCAGTGCTCGTATTTTATGTTGTTGCTGTTTCCCCTAAAGGTAAACTGATGTGTTACGGGAGACAAATTTTGCTCATAAAAAAACCCCGCAAAAAATCCTTTATACTCGTACCCAATACTTACGCTGCCAAATAGTGTAGTACGATTTAAATTTTTAGCAGTGTTAAACAATGGTTGATAAACTGCATTAGCAGCATTTGTACCCAAAAAAATTTCATTAACAGGTTTGGAAATATTAAATGCAAGCGAGAGAGAAGGTTCAATAAAAAAACCCTTAAAAACATATTGCCTAAAACCGCTTGCAAACATCAACCGCCTATGTTCGTAGAAATCCCCCCAACCATTAAATGTACTTACACCAAAATCAATTAGATCCTGAGCAGAACGTGGATTTCGGTACTGTACGAATTGACTGGTATGCATGTAGGCTAGTCCAAGTTTCAATTTGTTTTTTTTTCCAGTAGCAACGTAAGTGCCAGCCTCTAGTTGATGGCTACTCCACAAATCCTCATTGTAAAAGCTTAAAGTGAGGTTGTCTTGAAGATTATATTTTTTCGCCGAAAAATCAGGATGGGAGCTTACAAAAGATATGTATGGAGCCCATTTACGTATTATTTTTTTTTTCTTGGGCACTACTTTTTAAGGAGACACCCAAAGGTATGAGACAAAAGAAAAGATATTTCATTTTGGAAATAAGGCTGGGCTAATAATAGCCCAGCCTTAAAGTTTTTTTATTGAACAATTTGATACGGCCATGTAACGCTTGCTGCAGGGCCCATATTTACAATTCGCCAGGCTTCTCCATTTATTAAGAACCGGGTATCCCTTGCTGAGCCATTTCCAAAAGTAAAAAAGCCTGTGTAAAGACCAACCGCACCGCTGGTAATAAAGTTAAAAAAGCCATTATTACGAATGGGAGATAGGCCATCAGGATGTTCAGGATTTCGGGTCTCAGCAACATAAGCGTTCCAAGTGTAATCCTCTGTGAATGAGATGGCATCTTCTGACCGCTCTGTGTGTTTAAACCCTACTGTTCCATTTACTTCAACATCAACTCCATTTACTTTTGTCTTAAGCTATGTTGTTATAGAGCCATTCCATTCAATTGTTCCTCTTGTATCATCTTCCCACACTGAAATTACTTGCTGCAAATTACTGGGCTCCCAATCACTATCCCATGTAGTATAAATCGGTTTCCAAGTTTGATTTCTACCATCCAACCTTGTAAAGTTTGTCACAAATTTTTTGGCAAAGTTAGTAACCTGTCCATCTGTATCATATCGTAAATATGCGTCAGTTCTTGAAATAGCAACTTCATTTCCGCCACTATTTCTCCAGTTTGTTCCAATTAAACGATCCATATTTTTATTAGTTCTCATCCAGCCTATCTCAGATCGCCTAACCTTTAAATTTGGAATTGGATCTAGTGGCGGATTACACCAAGCCGGATTTGTACATAGAATCCGATCGGCACCATTTGAAATAATGAATGTGGGGTTCTTGAAAGCGTAGTCGTCATTTACAGTTACCCTAAACTCTGAATCATCAAGAATTATAAATCCTTCGCCCTCATTATCGTCGTAAAGTGCAGGTGTGAGCGTTATTTGTTCGGGCAATTGAAAAACCTCCGAGTATGGAAAATAAATAGCAACATCGCCAATACTTTCGTCGGCAACACTGCCACCTGCTGTTGCACGAACAGGAAAATCCAATTGCTTTTCATATTCGCGCTTAAATGACCCTTTTTCAAAACTGTAATTTTTCAAAGCTTCTGTTTTATACGCTTCGCTGTTGCCAGGATTCATTAGGTCGGCAATTTTAATACGCTCATCTTCATAATAGCCACCCTTTATCAAAGCGGCAATTTCCTTATTCGCTTCCTTATTGCGGCATACTTTCTTTAAAATGTTTGATACTTGTTCAATGCGAGCAACAATTTGTTTCTCCTCGGGGGTTTGTGGATACCGCCGTTCCTGTTTTTTTGTTTGCGCTACAGCTGGCTATGCATTATCTTGTTTATTGCATGCACTACCAATAACCAATAATAAGCCAACTCCAGGTGGCAGTATTAAACTTTTTAGTGGTTTAAAAAACTTTAGTTTACCGGCCAGTAAATCTTCTGTAAAAGTAGTGACAGCAAAATTTTCTTCCTATTCACAATTCGAACATTTTCTTGTTTTAACAATTGTTTTGGTTCAACAAGATTCAGTGTGAAAACTCATCTCCATCAGGTTATTCATGCTTTTTGTAGTAGTTATTCTTTTTAATCGCTTACGCCTACTGAATATTTTCTCTAAGAGGCACCACCCGTCGGCTTGTTACACGTGAGTTGCTGCTATTTCTATGCGCTAAATATGCGACCCCGCTCGGGTCTCTGCGCCGTGGTTCGTGCCACACCATAGTCGTTAAGCTAAGGCATAACGCATTGATTATCAACTGAATAAAAAAGCGCCTCTCGGCGTGTGTTGCCTTGCGCTATTTTCTCCCCATTTTAATTAAAGTGCGCCATTGGTTTTTGAAGGTCGACGCACGGTGCTAAGGTAGCGTA
>RDXD01000339.1 GCA_004292575.1 Bacteroidota bacterium | reverse complement strand
CATGCGTAAAATCAGCTTTAGGCATTGCCCACACGGTTACCGAATAACTTGTGGTACCTTGGCAACCATTGGCAAGCGTAAAGGCCAGCGACACCGTGTGTACCCCCGGGGTATTGAAACTTTGGGTAGGTTTGGCCTCGGTGCTATTGCCCCCGTTGCTAAAACCCCAGCTGTATTGTGTAATACTGTCTGTGCCGCTTGCCTCAAACTTAGCCGTAAATGGTCCGCATGATTGATTGAAGCCATTGCCTGTGGATTCAACAATACTAATGGTGGCTGCAGGGCGGTTTATAAGTACCGATCTGAAAGAAACACGGGAGCAGCCTTCGGCATTGGTGGCGGTTAGGTTGAAATAATAAAACCGGTTTTCAGATACAGGGTAGTTAAATTGTTTTTGACTGGAAATGGAATTTCCGGAGAAGTTGACCGTCCAGTTCCATTTAACTGCTGTACTTGAAGTGTCACGTAGCCGTATGGTATCGGGCGCACCGCATTTGCCCACTTGCTCTGCCATAATGCTGCCTGCAGATGGTTTTGGTGCAATGGTAATGGTTCGTTCTAGGGTTTGAATGCAGGTGCCAAACTCATTCTCCAATTTTACTTTTAACGGGCCCGGTGTTTGGTAAGAAAAGCCAATTGGATCTCCATTCCAACGTGTAAATTCGCCGATGCCTTCAATAGTCCAAAGCGTTTTGGTTGGCTTGGGTTTGCTGGTATTAAAAAGCGTATGAAAATCTTCTGCGCACATCAGCACAGGGTTTGAAAAATCGGTTACAAAATTTTCAACATTTATCAATATTGGGTCGCTAATTTTAGTGCAACCTTCATTGCTTGTTACTGTAAGCGTTACATTGAATGCGCCCGACTTATTAAAGATATGCTCCGGATTTTTTTGGGTACTAGTGGTGCCATCGCCAAAATCCCAAAGCCAGCTCAGTATGCCTGGTCCGGTACTTTTGTTGGTAAAAACCACCTTGTCATTGCTTTTGCATACAAATCTTTTATCTACTTCAATATCGGGTATTACCCTTGGCAAAATGCGTACAAAATCTCTCTTTTGCAAAGTGGAAAAGCAGCCAAAACTGTTGGTTACTACAAGGGTTACGCTTGCAAGTGTAGGATAAGTATAAAAGTGGGTAGCAGATTCATTGGAAAAAGATTGGGTAGATCCATTGCCAAAATCCCAGGTTAGCCGCGCAATGCTGCCACTTCCCGGGTTGCTGCTGCTTTGAAAAGTTGCCCCTTCGGGAATGCACATTTTGTTATTAAGTACACTGAAATCCACCGTTGGATTTTTATATACCGTGATGGTGCGGGTAGCACTACTTTGTTGGTTTGCATCGGTTACGGTAAGGGTAATGGTATAATCTTTTGCCGTATCGTATGTAGCCGAAGGATTAATTAGTGCTGATGTATTACCATTGCCAAATTCCCAACGATACACCGCACTTGCAGACGCCCCGGTGGTGGTACTCGTAAATTTTATTTCAACCGGTGAGCAGCCTCCTAATTTATTGGTGGTAAAGGAGGCCGATAGTTGGGCTGATACATTTAAGCTGAGGGCTGCAATCAGAAAAAAGGGAAGGGCTAGCTTCAAAACCTGGCAACTATACTTGACAGCAGACCAGTTTATATGGTTAAGTACACGGGCAACTTGCATAGGAGATTTCAATACTAGTGTTTATTGGGCAGCACCCGGTAGGGATACTTAACATTTTTTATCCTACTGCAAATATACGGCGGAGCAAAGGTACAAAGCATAAAGCACGCGGGTAGATATGGGAAAATGCTGGGTCGCAAGCTAACCCAACTGCCTACGGGTTATCTTCTCGCTTAGTGTGGCTCGCTCGGTAGCAGCTGACCCCCGAAGGTAGCTGAACAACCGATAGGTGCTTAACCGCTACATGGATGCTGTTGCCTAGCCGTCTGCCAGTTTGGGTGGGGGTGTCATCATAATTTTACCCAGTATGCACACCACGCTTGCCGCAAAGGTTATATTTATGGGTTTGGTGGTCAAGCATTCAGCAGTTGTAAACCTAGCTTCTTTAGTGGACTGACTGTAGGGCGCGCAAATTTGTTTGCCCGTATTTTATTTATTCTTCGTGCAGTTTCAATAGCCGTCAAGCAATGCCGGAGTAGCCACTCTAAATGTTGAGCAGACAATTACGACATAAAAAATTTACGGGACTCTTAATGGCTTAAACAATGTCGTTTACTTAAGCCGAAACCATATTATCCCTTATAGGTTTGCGTTGAGCTTAACGCCGCCAATACCCTTCGGGGGAGTGTGGTGAGGCGTAGCCGAACGAAACTCCCCAATGGTACCGAAAAATCACCTACTTCAGAGTTTTTAACATCAAAATTAATTCTGCTGTCTATAATACCATCAGCCCTTCGGGCTTTATACAACCACGAAGTGGTGACATGATTATAGAAAATGTGTCGCTGTTTTGAAACAACCCCGCAGGGGTGATATAACCAGTTAAAGTTTGTCGAGTTTAGTTTCCCAATCCCCTTGCTTAAGTAAACGACTGTGATAGCTTAAAGGCAAATGGCAGACCATCCAAAAGTTAAAGACCCTAGTTTAATGGGCGGGTATCCCGGAGCTTTGCCTTGGGCACGGTTTTTTAGGTAGTTAGCCAGGCCATGTACAACAACTGCAGTAGTCGTTTTGCGCCGGTTTGGCTAATGTGCGCCTGCTGCCACCACTTGGCCCAATAGTAGCACCACTGCCGCACGGGCCGCGGATGGCAGCGTAAAGCCCGCACCCGCCGGGCCTTTTGGCCGGCGGGGAGGACTTGGAGCGTACAGCCGCTACCGAGGCCCGGATATGCACTACTGCCCATGGCCCCCAAAATATGTATTTCTTTCGGTATTTACGGGGGTGTAAGCAGGGCCTGCCCCAGCGTGGCATGGCTGCAACTGGTAATGATGTTGCCGCTGCCGGCATAGTGAAAATGGTAGAGAAACCCGCTGTGGTGCTGCTGCATGTGGGCCATGGCTTGCTGCAGGCTAATGCCGGGCGCGGTGCTGTGTGCCGCATCAAAACAAAACACAATGGCCGACTGGGGCGCTGCCTGCTGCAAGTGGGGCAGTGGCTTGTGGGCCAGGCCTGCGGCTGCCAGCAACTGGGCTGCCGAAGCCGTGGCCGGCCCCGAGCCGCAAAGCCAATACATGTGCGGCGTGGAAGCCTGACGCGGCCTAAAACGCTGCCACAAACGCCGCCAATGCTGCAGCACCACGGCACCCACGGCGTGCAGGGCTATGGCCAATTGTATGAAAAACGAAAAAAATCTTGCACTGCCCTTGCTGTAGTGCTTTTGCACAAAAATGACCATGGCACCGTAAAACAAACGCACATAGTTGAGGCTGCCTTTTTTGGTGCTTTCGCCTTTGAAGTGGATGATGCTGCTTTGGGCGAAATAGTGGTTTTGAAGACCGGCCTGCTGTATGCGATAGCTGAGGTCAATGTCTTCGCCATACATAAAATAATCTTGGCTAAAACCGCCGGTGGCTTGCAGCACCGTGTTGGGGGCCAATAGGAAGGCACCCGCCAGCACATCTACCACATGGTTGTGCTGCGGCGGCAGCTGGCCCAAATAGTAGCGGGCAAAAATGGCCGACCGTGGAAAGGCTGCCGCCATGCCAAAGAGCTTGAAAAAAGCTGTGGCAGGGGCGGGAAAAGCCCGTTTAGATTCGGGCAGGTAATGCCCGCTGCCATCAATCATGTGCACACCCAGCGCACCCAGCTGTGGGTGCTGCGCCACGTAGGCCAGGCACTGGTGCAGGCAGTTTTGCGGCAGCAGGGTATCGGGGTTAAGGTACAGCACATAGCGGCCAGTGGCCTGCCG
>RDXD01000407.1 GCA_004292575.1 Bacteroidota bacterium | reverse complement strand
AACCTCGGCCTTACCCTCGGCCTTACCCTCGGCCTTACCCTCGGCCTTACCCTCGGCCTTACCCTCGGCCTTACCCTCGGCCTTACCCTCGGCCTTACCCTCGGCCTTCGCCTCTTCTTTAAAGTGTTGCAATATCAATTCTTCAATGCCCATGGTGATATTTTTTGAAGTGATTAACGTTAAGTTGTTTTCAAAGATACGAAAGCTCTCCTGCTTTGAAAAAGGGACGTACATTTTTAAGAAGTTGGCCAGCGCCCGCATGGTAGGTTTGTCCGTTTGCTTGCCAATCATGGTGCGAAACAGATCCATTTTAAGTGCCATCAGGTCTTCATCGGTAGCTTTTTTGCTCTTTATGGCTTTAAGGGCAGTAAGCACCACCAAGGCAAAGGGGTTTTCGCTGGCCAGTAGGGTGGCTTCGTCTTGCTCAGCCACCTTGTAGCTGTTGTATTGGTAGTAAAGTCGCGTGCCCATAAAGTTGTACTCATAATGGTTGGGCTGGTGGCTAGGCTGGCTATGGGTAAAAATGGCCAATGCGGTTACCGGCTTTTGGTACCGATCGAGCAGGCGGTAAAAGTAGGTGTGCATGCGCTTGCTAAAGTTGGGGTCGGCGTAGCCCTGCACTTCTATATGGATCAGAATCCATTCTTCTCGACCGTCGTAGGTATAAACCTTTAGCAGCTTATCTACAAATCGGGGATGGCTAGGTTCGTCTGCAGGGAAAAGCGCTTCCAATTCTTTGTCAAGAAATTCTACACCTCTATCAAGGTCCAGCAGCTGGCGGGCCTGCGGAAAGAAAAACAAGATAAAATAAACGGGCAAATCTTCAATGATGCCCTTCCAGAGAATGTCGAGCTTTATCATGGCATAAAACTAGGTTTTATTTCCACAATTCGAGCTTAGTTGTTAGTACTTTTAATAAAAAACGGTATCCCTTGCCATCAGTCAAGTTCATGGTAAGCAGCGGTTTGATCTGTTATGGACACATTTGTCAAGGTTTTCCGTTTAACGAAAACCTACAGCAGGGTGAAATATGAAAATTCACTTTTTATTCACAATTGCTTGAACTCGTTAGGGTTTCTTTGCCCATGTCGGCAAAAGTTGTTGTTACTTAATCATCCCCACACTCACCACTGCTAAAATCCAAATTAGTTTTTGAGCCGTGGGTAAACATGTGTAAATTAAGGTTACCAGCATTGCTAAGGCGCCATTGACATTTTTGAGCTGAGAGACTCAGATTTGTAGCGTTACTGCTGCGACGTTTTTTTAATTAAAAACCAAAAAAATGATTGAAGAAACAATCAGAGCCCATTACCCAAAAGCGGAAACCGGTGCCCACATTACACAAACGTATCTGGAGTATTTGTCTGACCATTACAACGAGGACTTGAAAAAGATGCTTTTTGCCACATCGGTGTGCGCCGACGACATCAATGTTTCTACCGACTTCAGGCGCGTATTAAGCCGCCCCTTCACGCTGGGAGGCCTGGGAGGAATTCCTTTTGCAGGGTTTACAGGCATGGTGGCCTATGCCCACCATGTACCCGATGGTGGCAGTGCATTTATTTTTTACGGCCCACACATTGGCATTACCGACGATGGCGAGCTTGGTAAAATGCATAGGCCTGGACAAAAACGGCTCAGCAACAGCTGCGGGGCTTTAATGCTGGCATTGAGCCGCTTAGAAGCAGAAGATGACATTTATGTGCCCACTAATGTGGAGTACGACTATCAGCAAATTTTGCTGGAGCGCACCGCTATGCCCTATAAACATGAGATTCTGGTGGCCAAAAACCGAAAGAAAGCCATTACAGATGTTACGTACAAAAACATAGACCGGCAACTGCATTTCCTTATCAGGAAAGCCAAGAATGAGTTTACTTGCAAACGTATTTTTCTGCTGGGGGGCGTCATCATCAATACCAGTCCTGGGCAGCACGACTACGTGGAGGTGCGAAATTTTGAAGCAATTGACTTTCACGATATGGAACCGATTACCTCGGAATCCATTATGGATCAGCCTGCTTTTAAAGCCTTGTAAGAATAGCTTTTCGAACACCTTTTCATGGGTTATAATTTGGAACGTAGCGACTTTTTTTTAGTGCCTGTGATGAGGTACGTTTAGGTGCCGATTTGTATTTTATTTAGCCTACACGGTATGTATAGGCAAGAAATGATGACTAAACCATAAACTATATTAACATGACCAATTCCGAAATGGCATACAAAAAGATTGCCAACGATAGAAAATACGCCATTGATTGTTACACCACCATGCTGGGCCGTATAAATGAGTTCCAATTGGCTAATTTGATTGGTGGTGCTGAGCAGGGCCTTACACCCAACCAAGAGGAATTGTCTGATGAAAAGGTAATTCAGTCGTTGAGTATCTATTTTCAACTGATGACCCTGGTAGAAGAAAACGCCGCCACCCAATATCGCCGCAGGTTAGACGATACTGATTTAGGCAAGACCATTAGAGGCTCGTGGGCGGAAGCGCTAGACCTTTGGAAAACCGAAGGGGTAAGTGAGGCTGAAATGCTTGCTGCCATTTCTGAAACGGAAATTGTGCCCGTGCTTACCGCACATCCCACCGAAGCTAAACGCGTTACGGTTATCGAAATTCACCGCGAATTGTATTTGCTATTGGTGCAAAAAGAAAACGCTGCATTAAGCAAACTTGAGCAAAATGCCATCACAGAAAACATCATTAATTTAATAGAGCGGTGGTGGCGTACGGGCGAAATTTATTTGGAAAAACCCGATATCACCGATGAGCGGGCCAACGCTTTGCACTATTTAACCCATGTGTTTCCTACAGTAATAGCCAATGCCGACCAGCAGTTAAAAAGTGCTTGGTTAGCGGCTGGTTTGAACGGTCAAATGATAAAAGATCCCGATATGTTTCCGAAGGTGCGCTTTGGAAGCTGGGTGGGAGGGGATAGAGACGGCCATCCCTTTGTAACACCGGGTGTTACAAAGGGTACGCTGTTGCTGCACCGCAAATCTGCCTTGCAGTTAATTAAAACCGCACTGCAAACTCTTGCAAAAAAACTATCTGTATCTGCCATTAGCAATCCCGTTCCGTTTGCTCTTTCCGAGGCCATAAGCCAAAGGGTGAGTGCCTTGGGCCAGTTGGGCCAAGCTGCAGCGGCACGAAACCATTATGAACCTTGGCGCCAATTTGTTAATTTAATGATTTGTCAGTTAGACAATACCATTAATGAAAGCTTTGCGGACTCAAAAACCTATTACAAGTCAAGTAAGTTTTTGAGCGACGACCTGAAAATACTGAGAGATGTATTGACACAAAATGGCCTCAAGAGTGTGGCCGAAGATTTGCTATTTCCCGTGGAAAGGCTTGTGCAGTGCTTTGGCTTTCATTTGGCCAAACTCGACATTAGGCAAAACAGTGCTTATCACGACAAGGCCATTAGCCAAATATTCAAGTCTATTGGTATGGGCGATGGCGATTTTGAGCATTGGGATGAAGATAAACGCACCGAGTTTCTTAGCAGCTTGCTGCAAAGCAATACCTGTATTACCGATGTTTCGGTGTCGTATGGTGCCGAGGCCGATAACGTGCTTGACTGCTACCGCGTAGTGCGCCAACACATCAATCTATACGGTGCCGACGGCATTGGTTCATTTATTATTAGCATGACGCGCAACTTAAGCGATCTATTGGTGGTGTATTTGCTGCTGCGCGAAACACAGCTTTTAAATACCAACATAAAGGTGGTTCCGCTGCTAGAAACTATCAATGATTTGCACAATGCTCCAACCATAGTAGATCAGTTTTTGAAGCATCCCATTACCCAGATGAGAATGCTTAAAATTGGTAAAAAGCAAGAAGTAATGGTGGGGTATAGCGATAGCAATAAAGATGGCGGAACCATTGCCAGTAAATGGAATCTGCACAAGGCAGAAATTGCCTTGTCAGAAGTTGGCAAAACACATCAGGTGGAAATTTACTTTTTTCATGGAACGGGTGGTACCATTAGCCGTGGTGGTGGAAAGTATCATCGGTTTTTGGAAAGTATGCCCGAAAACACGGTTTGCGGCACCCTGAAAATTACCGTGCAGGGCGAATCGGTAGCACAGCTTTTTGGCAATCCCATGACGGCAAAATACAACATCAATGCTTTATCGGCGGGCGTAGCAAAACATATTGTAAAAAACAAGCGTCAGCAAGAGCGTCCCAATTACCCCGAAACTGCAATGAATTTGCTGGCCCAAAAATCGTTTGAGCAGTACCGCAGGCTAATTGAAACCCCTGGGTTTATAAATTTTTATGGAAAAGCCACCTGTATTGACGTTTTGGAGAAAAGCAAGATAGGCTCAAGGCCCGCACGCAGAACCGGCAACAGAACGCTAAACGACCTTCGGGCAATTCCGTGGGTGTTTAGCTGGAATTTATCGCGAATATCGCTTACCGGTTGGTTTGGCTTGGGCCACGCTTTGCAATGGCTAAAAACAGAGGAACCTGAACAGTACAATGCTTTGACACAAGCCATAGAGCACTGGAGTTTTCTTAAGTTTTTGTTGATACAAACCGAAACAAATCTCATTCTTTCCAATGCAGATATGATGCAGCACTATGCACTGTTAGATGAAGATGCTGAACAGCGCAATAGGCTCATGAATTTAATAGAAGAGGACCATAAAAACGGCTTTGAAGGAATAGAAGCCTTGTTGGGGGCAAAGGCCATGGCGCGCCGCACTGGCCAGTACGACAATTTGGTTTGGCGAAACCAGAAGCTGGCTGTTTTACATGCCCTACACATACGGTATCTAAAACAATGGCGGGCTGTGGCAGACGAAAACAGTGCAGAAAAAAATGCGCTCTTAAACAAGCTTCTCAGCATCATCAATGCGCTTTCTAGCGGGCTAAAGAATACGGGGTAGTCGGGTTTAGTTTTAATGCAACTAATTTTACCTACATGTGTTTTACATAGCCAATAATTTTGGTGCTGTTGTAAGTATGGTTTGTTCGTTTTTGTAAATGTTATTAATGAACTATAAGATACAGTAAAAATGCGGAATTTATTTGTCATCACATGCTGGTGTTTAGTCCTAACTCAAACACATGCACAGAAACGCATCCACGTCAGCGGGAAAATCTCAGGGTTTAATTCGACCGAGCCAACGTACGTGGATTTTGGTGGAAAACTGCAACAGTTTATGCCAGCCGAAGACGGATCTTTCTCGGTTGACGCAAGTATTCGTGAACTGCCCGGTACAATTCGATTTGTGACGCCTACTGCCAAAGGCAAAATCATAAATAAGACACCGCTTATTTGGGTGGCCAGTGATAGCGTAAAAGTTAATGTTGATTGGTTGAAACAAACATTCCAGAGTTCCGCAACGACGCCTTTTCAATCGACCTCCGAAAAAATTGAAGCATTGAAGCCTAAGGAGCAGATCGATTTTACACTAAACAATTCCAGTAGCGTTGTCAGTCTATATTTTGCAAATATGTTAAAGAAGGATATTGCAATTGATGACCTAAAAAAGTTTTGTTTGAATGTGAAGTCCGAGTTTGGAAACACCGACTACTTCAAGCGCATAGAAACTTATGTGGCGGCCAAATCGCTGCCTACACTTAAAAAGGGTGAAACGGTAAAGGATTTTACTTTGCCTGATAAAGATGGAAACCAAATACAGGTCATTAAAGAAAACAATCAACCCAAACTTATTGCCTTGTTTTCTTCAAGTTGTCAATACTCCATTGCAAGCATCGCACTTGTCGAACAAATATCAAAATTACCAAACAACAACTTTGAGTTAATTACAATTTGGGACGACTCCGATAAGGAAACATGGCTAACTGCATATCAGGATAAAAAGCAAAAAATTACATGGACGAACCTATGGGATGGATTCGAATTTGCATCTACTTATTTTGAATTGTCCATGTTGCCAACATTTTATGTGGTAAACGCCGATGGCAAACTAACCGACGTTATTGAAGGTGTTTCAAAAGCTTCTTTAAAACGAATAAAGAAGATTGTGCAACCCGAGCCATAAACAATCGGCGACTTGTTTTTTGGGCTAACACAATTCGAGTTCCGTTCTTACGCTGTTACAAGCCTGCATCATCGGCCATCAATCCAACTGTTGAGGCATTTTTTGCGCTGCCTTTGCGTTGGGTTCCTTTTTAATTTAACGTAGCCCGCTGAAAACATGACCACAGCTGATGCCACAATTTGGCTTACAAAGTGCAAGATGTTACAGTCCTTTTGGGCGTTATGGCAGCAATCATCGGTTCATGCGAAGTAACGCATCCCTGTACTTCAATCTTGCAAATTGCCCTGCATGCTACAAACTATCTTGCTTTATACGTTTGCAACCTATTTTCGCTGCTGCAAAAACATGGTTTTGCCATCAATCGCTATAGGCACGCCTTGATAGGCATCTGCAAGTGTGTGTTGATGTTCTACTTTTACCGTTTAAAAAAACTGGCTGGCTTTGTGCCAAGCATCATATAAAAACAGATGAAGAGATTTGTAACACTTGCATTGGGTATGCTAACGGTGTTTGGGGTTTCGGGGCAGCTGCCTAACACTTACACGTCGTCACAACTGCTTCAGCAGCTAAAAAGGCTAAAAGTACTGGGCAGTGTGCTTTATGTGGCTGCCCACCCCGACGATGAAAATACCCGCCTTATTGCTTATTTGGCCAACCAAAAGTTGTACCGCACCGGGTATCTTAGCCTTACCCGCGGCGATGGCGGCCAAAACCTGATTGGTGATGAACAAGCTGTGGAGCTGGGATTGATTCGCACCCAAGAACTGATGGCGGCACGGCGCATAGATGGTGGCGAACAGTTTTTTAGCCGTGCATACGATTTTGGATACAGCAAGAGCACCGACGAGGCACTTACCATTTGGAACAGCGAGGCTGTGCTGGCCGATGTGGTATGGGTGATTAGGCGGTTTCAGCCCGATGCCATCATTGCCCGCTTTCCTGAAGATAGCCGGGCCGGGCATGGCCACCACAGTGCCAGTGGACTAATGGCACGGCTGGGATATGCCGCAGCGGCCGATCCTAACCAGTTTGCAGACCAGATACCCGCCGGCGCCCAGGTGTGGCAGGCCAAACGCTTGTTGTGGAATACCTTCAATTTTGGAACCACCAATACTACGGACAGCACACAGTTTAAACTTGAGGTGGGACAGTACTTACCACTGCTGGGTAAGAGCCTTGGCGAGCTTTCGGGCGAAAGCCGCAGCCAACATAAAAGCCAGGGTTTTGGGGTAAGCAGGCAGCGCGGTACGGCCACCGAATTTTTTACTACACTCTCTGGTACCACCCCTGCCAACGATTTGCTGGATGGCGTAAACACCACTTGGAGCCGCATTCCGGGTGGTCAAGGGATTGAAGCCGATATTGATGCCATTATTGCTGCCTTTGACCACAACAATACCGCGGGCAGCGTACCTGCACTGCAAGCCTTGCAACGCAAATTGTGGATGATGAGCGGGGGAGGTACTTGGCTGGCTTTAAAACGCAGCCATCTGCAACAACTCATTTTGGCGTGCGCCGGTGTGTATGCCGAGGCCACGGTAAGCACCGCCACCGTTATTGCATCCGATTCAATTGCCATTCGCGTGTCCGCCATCAATCGGTCGAGCCTGCCGTTTGAAGTTAAAAACCTTGCCTTTGATGCCGTTTCGCGACCCCTGCAGGTTAAACCCGCCAGCAATGCCCTTTGGCAAACCGAACTAAGGGCCACCGCTCCTACGCAAATCATGGAGACGCAGCCCTACTGGTTGCGGCAGTCTCAAGGCACCGGTTTGTTTACAGTTGGCAACCAACAAGATATTGGTTTGGCCGAAAACGAGCCTTTGAAAGTTAACTTAACCGTAGAACTTAACGACGCTGCCTATACCCTAGCAGTACCAATACGTTACCGCTATGTTGACCCTGTAAAGGCCGAGCAGTACCAACCGGTATATGTCAGCAATCCTTTTTTGATAACCAACGATCCGGGCATCCTGCTGTTTCGTAAAAACAGCTCCGATTCAGCCACCATAGAAGTGAATATTACGGCTCCAAAAGCTACTACAGCATCCCGCGCAGCCATTACCATTACCAGCGATAGTAGCCGCTATAGCCGCAGGCAAGCCCAACCCCCCATGCAGTGGAACAGCGCCGGAACTAAGTCCGTATCTTTTAGGCTGCCCAATTACCTCAAGGGTAGCAATAAAGACATTGATTTTTTACAAGTGGCCTTCGAAGTGGGCGATTCAGGCAAACCGCAATCGTATTTCAACGCCATGCGCACCATTGCCTACGATCATATTCCCACACAGTCGTATCATTATCAAGACAAAATAAAAGTGCTACACCTCGACTTAAAAGGAGGAGCTAAGAAAGTGGGATATATACCCGGAGCAGGCGACAAGGTGTTGCCAGCGCTGGTGCAAATGGGCTATCAGGTCACCGAGCTAAATCCCAATAATTTAGAATTGGCTTACCTGCGGCAGTTTGATGCCATCATAACCGGTGTGCGGGCCTATAATGTGCACGAGGGCCTAAGCAATGCCTACGATGCGTTAATGGCATTTGTAAGTGCAGGTGGCAACCTTATTGTGCAGTACAACACCAACAGCAATGTTGGCCCCGTAAAGGCCAAAATGGCGCCGTACCCGGTTGCCATTGGGCGCACCCGCATTACCAACGAGCTGGCTTCGCCTCAGTTTTTATTGCCCAAGCATCCTGTGTTCAATTACCCCAACACCATCACACCTAAAGATTTTGATGGCTGGATTCAAGAGCGCAGCATTTACCATGCCGAAGGCTTTGATGCATCAAAATTTGCAGCGCCGCTGGCCTTTGCCGACCCCGGCGAGGCGCCGCAAAGCGGCAGCTTGGTAATTGCGCCCTACGGAAAAGGAAATTTTGTATATACTGGCCTGGTTTTTTTTAGAGAGCTACCCGCCGGGGTACCGGGTGCGTATCGCCTCATGGCTAATTTAATCGAGCTTCCCAAGCATTAAAATCCCCGCGCATCATGTTCAGTTTTACCCGTGCCCAACTTGCTTTTGTAATAGCAGTGGTGGTGGGCCTGGTATTGGGCAAGCTCATAAAAAATTTTAAAGTAGCTTTTGCAGTGGCCGTGCTAGCGGGCTTGCTGGTTACTTTTGGCACCCGTAAAAGGCGCTCATAAAAAAATACACCATCTTAGCCGCCATGAACAACAATTTTTCGAAACAGTATTGGTGGCGCTGGTATGCCTTGGTCATGCTGGTTTTTGCCGTCGAAGTTTGGTTTTTCAGCAAGTTATAATCCCAACGCTTTACACTTAAAAACCCGGCAACTGTGGCACTCATTGATTGGATTGTATTACTGGTAACACTGGCAGGCATGGTTGCGTATGGCGTGTACAAAAGCAGGCATGTAAACAGCTTGGAAGGGTATTTTCTAGGTGATCGCAACATGCCCTGGGGGGTCATTTTGCTCAGCATTATGAGTACCCAGGCCAGCGCCATCACTTTTTTGGGGGCACCCGGCCAAGCCTATACCGATGGCCTGCGCTTTGTTCAAAACTATTTTGGCTTGCCGCTGGCCATGGTGGTTATTAGTGCCGTCTTTGTTCCCATTTATCACAAATTAAAATTGTACACCGCCTACGAGTTTTTAGAGCAACGCTTCGATGCCAAAACCCGCACACTCACGGCGTTTTTATTTTTGCTAAGCCGCGGGGTTTCCACCGGCATCAGTATTTACGCCCCGGCCATCATATTATCGTCGCTGCTGGGGTGGAACATTTATTTAACCAATGTGGTAATGGGCGGCTTACTTATAATTTATACCGTAAGTGGTGGAGCCAAGGCCGTGGCGCATACCCAGCAGTTGCAGTTCATCATCATTTTGTGCGGCATGGCCGTTGCAGGCGTCATGGTGGTTCGTTTGCTGCCACAGGGCGTTGGTTTTGCCGATGCACTTAATACCGGCAAAAGCTTTGGCCGCCTCTCGGCCATTACCAACGGACAAAGCGCCCAGGGTTTCGATTGGAAAGACAAGTACAACATTTGGAGCGGGCTACTCGGCGGCTTTTTTCTTTCACTCAGCTATTTTGGAACCGATCAAAGCCAGGTGGGCCGCTACTTGGCTGCAAAAAATATAAGCCAAAGCCGCATGGGCTTACTTATGAATGGGTTGGTGAAAATACCCATGCAATTCCTTATTTTATTGGTGGGCGTGCTGGTGTTTGCATTTTACCAATACAAAACGCCGCCCGTTTTTTTTAACGAAACACTGGTAGCCGAGGCCAAAACCACCCGCTTTAAACCCGCCCTCGATAGCCTGCAGCAGCAGTACAACCTACTGGCACAGCAGCAAAACCAATGGGCCTTGGCCGCGCCCCAAAACGAGGCGGTTTCGCCACAAATGCAGGCCAATTTTGCAGCCATGCAGCAGGTGCGCACCCAGTTTAAAGCCAAGCTTAAAGAAGCCGTGCCCGCAGGCGAGTCTAGCGATACCAACTATATTTTCCTCTATTTTGTGCTGCATCACCTACCCAAGGGGCTGGTGGGCTTACTTATTGCGGCCATTATTTTGGCCAGTTGGGGCAGCATTGCAGCCGCACTTAATTCGCTCGCATCTTGCACCGTAATCGACCTGCACCAAAAAGCCAGCAAAAAGCCCGTCAGCAGTCAGGCTTCCTACCGCCTCAGCTGGCAGTACACGTTAGGGTGGGGCCTCTTTAGCATTGCCGTAGCCATGTTTGCCACCAATATGGGTAGCCTTATTGAGGCTGTAAATGTATTGGGCAGTCTTTTTTATGGGGTAATATTGGGGGTGTTTTTAGTGGCATTTTTTCTAAAATGTGTACAGGGCAGCGCTGTTTTTTGGAGTGCCGTGCTGGTAGAAGTGGCGGTCGTTACCATTTATAAAATGGATGTGGTATCCTTTCTTTGGTTAAATGTAATTGGTGCCGTGTTGGTGCTGGCAATGGCCTTGGTGCTACAGCCCATTTTTACGGCTATTGCCCGCAAAGCTTAACTTTAGACCCAAAACTGTTTTAAAAAAGGCATACGTGGTTAAGCTTTTGGTTTTCATATTACTGCTACTAATGGCCCTTGGGGCGGCGGCACAGCGGCCCCGTGCCGTGGGCATGGTGGTGGCCAATGTGCTTGATGCCACGGTAAACATGCCGCTTGACGGTGCCACCGTGCAACTGTTTGCGCTGGCCGATAGCGCCTTCAACCCAAAAACCCAGCTCAGCCGCTTGGGGCAAATAGAGTTTTTAGACCTTGCTTTTGGCCATTATCGCCTAACCATATCGCATGTTGGCTTTGCCTCCCTTACCATCGACAGCATTTTTTTGCGTGCCGAACGCTACGACTTCAATTTGGGCGACCTCAAGCTTTGGCCACAGCAGCAGCAGGAAGCCACTGTAATTGTGCTTTCCGAAAAGCCACTTGTTGAGAGCCGCGATGGCAAAATTGCATACAATGTAGGCGAGTCTGCCCTTAGCAGCAGCAGCAATGCAGCCGAGCTGCTGCGCAATATGCCCATGGTAAGCAACGATCCCAATGGTAAGTTGCTCCTAAAAGGCAGGGAGCCCCGTATCCTAATCGACGATAAGCCCGTTGAACTCAATGGACTGCAACTAGCCGATTTGCTCGAGGGGCTTTCCGGAGCCGGCATTGAGCGCATCGAAATACTCCAAAATCCACCGCCTGAATACGCTTCCGAGCCGGGCGGTGTCATTAATATTGTAACAAAAAAGGGCAAAGTGGGCTTTATCGGCAAGCTGGCACTTAGTGCAGGTACCCGTGGCGAGGCCAACACCAGTGCCAATGTTAATTATCGCAGTGCCAAACTCAATTTTGCCGGTAGCATTGGCACATCAGTCGATCAATTGTTGGGTACCAACCAGTCTCAAAGGCAAAACATTTATTCCGATAGCAGCAATGTTCTCAAAACCGTTTCCAGTTTCAAAAACATCAATGTGCGCCCCAACCTGCGCCTTCAGCTCGATTGGGAACCCACCGCCAAACACCAATGGAGTGCTGTGCTGCAAACCAACGCCACGCAAACCAATAATCACAGCAACACCAGCTACCAAAACCAAAACCGTTTTGCCCAATTGTGGCGCAGCAGCAACCGTACCAACCACACCCAGGGCCACAGCTTTAGTGTAAACCCGCAAATATCCTACCGCTACCGCGCCAAAAATCCGCTGCATTACCTGCAAATCATTGCTTCCGCCGTGGTAGCCATACAGCCCAGTCATCGCCGCTACAACCAGGCGTTTTTCAACCCCAGCACCAACGCAAAGCTCTACGATAGCAGCCAGGAGCAACGCTTACACCACCAGCAGCAGCAATACAATTTGCGCCTCAATTACAACCTGCCACTTCGCACCAAAGGGCTAAACCTTTCCGCTGGTTTGGTGCTTGCCAGCCAGCACCACCACAATGTACTCAGCACTTATTTTTACAATGCCCTTACCAACCAGCCACAGCTCAACAGTGCTTTTAGCAACGATATACGCTTTGTACAAAACCTGTATGCCGGCAGGCTGGGGCTTACCTACGACACCAAAAAAAGCTGGCATTTTGTGGCCAACCTACAGGCAGAGCAAACGCAATTTAGGTTTGGCCTGGCCAAAACCACAGGCGCGCAGCAGGGCTACTTCAACCTGCTGCCATCCGCCACCATTCGCAAAAACTTTGGCAAACAAACCAGCCTCAGCCTCCTTTACCGGCAAAGCATCAGCCGCCCCGGCATCAACCAGCTCAATCCCGCCATCGACTACAACGATCCCTATAACCTGCGCTTTGGCAACCCCGCGCTGCTGCCTAACCTTACCCACCATTTCGATCTCAATTTTAACCGCAACAAAGGCAAGGCCTACATCAACGCCTCTGCTGGCTTCAACCATATTGCCAATATCATCAACAGCATCCGAAGCCTGCAGCCCGATGGAAAAACCTTTCTAACCTACCAAAATATCGCCTCCAAAAACGAATACGAACTCAGCATTTGGGGTGGCTACGCCGTGTCAAAAAAATTGCGCTTCAATCTTAGCGGCGGGCTCACCTATAATCAGTATTCCGAGGCCAGTAGGCAGTTGCTGCGTTATCAAAATGGCACTACAAGCTATCTAGGCCTCAACTATAACTTGGCTTTTTCGCCCCAACTCAGCTTCGATGGCAATTTCAAATTCAACCGCTTTGCCGGTGTGCAAGGCCCCGCCCGCAGCAATTTGGCCACCAATTTGGGCGTTCAGCACAAGTTTTTCAAGCGTCGCTTTGCCGTGGCGTTAAGTGCCATCGACCCATTTTTGCCACAGCGTCAAAAAATCATTACCCAAGGTCCCAATTTTTTACTCAACAGTTTGGTTCAAAACCGCACCAAAAACTATCGGCTCGCCCTCAGTTGGCTGTTCAGCAGCACTCATAAAAAGCCAAAAAGCACCTGATTGGCGCCTAAGAAAAATACAATTTTGGGGCTGTAAGCCACAGTGCAGTACCGGGCCTTGGTACCGCGCCTTTCGGGGTACCGCCGTCGTCGGCCCATTCAAATACAGGGCCGCCGCCGGCCCCCGCCCTTCGGTTGGGGCCCTCCAGGCACGGCAGCCCTTGTGCCGCAGTGCTACTATGGGGCCGTCCGACACCCGTTCTGCCACCGCAGTCATTCAAGCCCTGTAGCAGCTTTGGCAACGTATGGGGCTTATCTTCAGCCGCTCACCCTTGTGGCGGCATACAAACTCAAGTCCATTGAGTGGACCATTTTGCCATGCGGAAACCCCAACATTAATTCGCCATGTTGTGGCCCCCGCCAGCAAGCCAGCGGCTGTGCCTTACTCACCAGCCCACCTATAATGCCAACTTTTTTTGCACATGCATGGGGGAGTATTCAAGCAATCTATCCCTCACCATTTGTGAAGCAGGTGGATACAGCAAAAGCCTACGCAGGAGGCATTCAAGCAATCTATCCCTCATCAAAGCAACTTCAAAATGGGCAGGTGCAAGCTGTTTGGTGGCAGCCATGTACTCAATTCAATTGTCGGCTTACTCAAGTTGCGGCTGCAAGAGAGTTTTTTCAAGCTCCCGCGTTATGCCAAACTTACCCAAAATTTCAACCGTTTTCTGTTTTCAAAAAAACAAGCAGCCCGTTGGTATTGTCTAAACCATTAACTTTCACCCCTAAATCAAACCCCATTTTTTTATGGACTTTGTATCAACTTATGGCATTTGGATATTGCTAGCCCTTATTCTGTTTACCGGCTTGGTTACGGTTAACCAGGGTACCATTAGCGTGGTTACCATGTTTGGCAAGTATCGTCGTATTTTAAAGCCCGGTCTTAACTTCAAAATTCCTGTTTTAGAGCAGGTATTCCGGAAAGTAAGTATCCAGAACCGCAGTGTTGAGCTTGAGTTTCAGGCTGTTACACAAGATCAGGCCAATGTTTATTTCAAGGCCATGCTGCTGTACAGCGTGCAAAATGCCGAAGAAGAAACCATTAAGCGGGTGGCGTTCAAATTTATAAACGATAAAGACTTGATGCAGGCGCTTATACGCACCATCGAGGGCAACATTCGCTCCTTTGTGGCCACCAAGCGCCAAGCAGAAGTGTTGGGGCTGCGTCGCGAAATTGTAGAATACGTAAAAGTAGAAGTCGATCACTCGTTGGAAGAGTGGGGTTACCACCTGCAAGACCTGCAGATAAACGATATTACCTTTGATAAAGCCATCATAGAAAGTATGAGCCGCGTGGTGGCCAGTAACAACACCAAGGCTGCCGCCGAAAACGAAGGGCAGGCCATGCTAATTACCAAAACCCGTGCCGCCGAGGCCGAGGGCAACGCCATCAAAATTGCTGCCGAAGCCGAACGTCAGGCTGCCCAATTGCGCGGCCAGGGTGTAGCCCTTTTCCGGCAAGAAGTGGCCAAGGGCATGAGCGAGGCTGCCGAGCAAATGAAGCAAGCCAACTTAGATACCAATGTAATTTTGTTTAGTATGTGGACCGAAGCCATCAAAAATTTTGCGGAAGCAGGTGAAGGAAATATCATTTTCTTGGATGGAAGCCCGGAAGGTATGGATAAACAAATGCGTAGCATTATGGGTATGTTGCAAAAGGGTGCTGGTACTAAATAATATTTTATTAATCACCAATATTTTCAAACCCGCTAATAGTTTCACTGGCGGGTTTTTTAATGTTGAAACTTGACCAGATAATCATCCGCTATACATGGCCGAACTATTAGAAATTTTTCCACCACTAATTTGAAAAAATACTACTTACAAAGCTTTGAAAACTCCTGCATGGTTATGCTTTCCGTTTCGGTTTGCAGGTATTGTAATAGATTGTATAATCGATCCACCAAAACCTCACCCGCCCAGCGTTTGGTGTATCCAGGTATTTGAAACGCATCTAAATTGGTAAACTCCCATGGGTGAAAATATAAACACAAATATCCATCTGTTTTTAGTGCTTGTGCACACAGTTTTTTATACACCGCTAAGGGCATATTTTTAAAAGCTAACCAAAACAGCGGTATACGTGCTACGCTTACACTAGCGGGTATACGCAGCATATTTTTTTCCCTATACCAGGTTCTACTTAAGTGTAAATTATTGTACCTGCCGGGCAGCCATGTAGGGTTTATACTACTATCGTAGGTGTAGCCAGCAGCTTCTACATCGGCCATATCCACAGGCCTTAACCGTGGCATACGCAAACCCGTAACTGCCTTACCACATATACCTTCCAGTGCTAGTCGGCTTTTTAATAAATCACCAGTTTCATAAGCAGTGTGGTAAAAGGTATGGCTAGCTATTTCATTACATTTAGCGGCTTGCTGTATACTATCCGGAAACTGCAACGCATAATTGGCTGTAGTAAATAAAGTGGCTTGTGTACTAGGCAGTTGGGTTAGTACTTGGTTTACGGCATCCCAACCTTTTTTGCCTGTTTCCATTTGTAAGGGTACAGGTATCTGCTGCCCATATTCTAAGGGCATATCAAACTCCTCTACATCAAAACTTAGTAATAAATATTTACGCTTCATTGGGTAAGTACGCTTGCTGAACTATATACAATGGCCTGCCTTTGCTTTGCATAAATAACTTCCCTAAATATATTCCAATGATGCCCAATATCATTAGCTGTAAACCGCCAAAAAACGCAATGGTGATGATGGTACTCGTCCACCCACTTACGGCTTTCCCAAAGTAATAACTATATAGCACATAGGGCACAAAAGCCAATGCTAATAAAGAAAACACAAAGCCCAAATACGTGGCTATGTAAAGCGGCTTTATGCTAAAACTGGTGATTCCTTGTAAGGCCAACCGAATCATTTTTTTCAATGTGTATTTACTGGTTCCACGGGTGCGTTCTCTGCTTTGGTAGGTAATACCTATTTGCCGGAAGCCAACCCATTTTACCAAACCTCTAAAAAAAATATCGTATTCCTGTAGCTGTTTTAATTGTTGTACTACTTTTTTATCTAGCAATCTAAAATCGGCACTGCCTCTGTCTAATTCTATGCTACTCAATCCGTTTAATAAATCGTAAAACAAATTACTCGTAACTCGCTTTACATAAGGTAAGTTGGTACTTTCTTCTCGTATAGTATACACTACATCGTTGCCTTGTTCCCTATGCTGTAGTAGCACAGGTAATAGTTCCGGCGGGTGCTGCATATCGCCATCCATACTTATACAGCAATCGGTTTGGCATACATCTAATCCTGCCTTTAAAGCGGCTTGATGCCCAAAGTTTTTTGAAAAACTTAGGTACCGTAATGTGGTATCGCCTTGTGTTAACAATTGTATTTGGGCCAGTGTGCCATCTGTACTTCCATCATCCACCAGTACTATTTGGTATTGGTAAGGCAAGGGCTTCATATAGCTATGTATTTCCTGCAGCAATATGTGAATATTTTCCTGCTCGTTGTACACTGGTACTATAATAGAAACCGTTTTACGCATGGTTACAAATTTGCTATTTTTCGCTGAACCGTTTGGTTAAAAGTTGGTACACCATTATACCCCAAATTAGGCAGCAGGGCAAGGCTTTTAAAGCATATGGTTTTATGAATTCGTTTCGTACCACGGGTGGAAATAAATCGGTAGCACTTAAACTGGTGAGTAGTACCGCAAACACTATTACATAAGTAGCCCAAGTTTGTTTTTGCCACACGTACCATAAACCAGCACCCACCATAGCTATTACGTACGTAGGACTTTCCGCACTACTACTAAATATTACAATGGTTATGAGTACTAAGGCCAAGTAATACTGCTGAAACCACTGCTGTGTATACATTTTAAAGCGTAGCAATGGCAAACCAAAGCCTACTAAGGCAGCTGCTAAAAATGGCATACTACTTAAATTAGGTAAATGTGCTATGCGTTTTACCAGCCCCATCATACTAATATCCTGCATATTGCTAACTGCCACGCTAGCATTCTTGGCATTTTTATATACCAGTTTTTGTATCCATTCTTGGTAGGTAGTTATAATATATTCGACCGATGAATAAGTCATGGGTAGCACAGCAAGCACCAATAGCCAAAATAAAAACCAGGCCACAAACGAAACTTTATTTTTTGCAAATAGAAAAAAACACAGGCCCGCTATGCCGTATAATTTGGTTAAAAATCCTATTGCGATAAACAAGGTAGCCCACTGGTTATTGCCTTTTTGTACATGCACAAATGCAAGTATCATAAACGCAGCCAGCATACTATTAAACTGTACATTATGGGCGGCTGTCATCATTTCTACTAACGCTATCCAAGCAATGGCCTGTTTTTGTGTATTCGTTAGTGGTAAGGAATGTATGGCATATAAAAGCAAAGCAGCATTGGCTATACCCCACAGCAGCAACCCTATAGGTACTGGCAACATAGCAAAGGGTGCTATTAGTAGCCCAAACACGGGGCCGTAGTGGTTATTATCAAAATACTTTTCTGGGTATTCCGCATACAGCGGTAATTGTTCTACCGTGTGCAAATGCACATACCTATAAATATGGTAATTATTAAAACTGTTTCTGCTAAGCTCCAAAGCAGTAGCCACTAGTGCAAGCAGCATCCACACTGCATACACCAAGGGTACTTGGGTATTGCCTACACGGAACGTTCGGTTCCAAGATTTTGTTTGCACGGTACAAAAAGGGTTGGAAGCAAAGGTAGGCAAGCAAGGCTGTGTATTATCATTCCATAATGGCATTTAAAAAGGTAGCTAAAATCAATACCTTTGCCGCACAAAAATTTCAGGAGATGACGAATAAAGGTCCGGTTTCACAGTTTATACAGCACCACTATAGGCATTTTAACGCAGCTGC
>RDXD01000338.1 GCA_004292575.1 Bacteroidota bacterium | reverse complement strand
TATATATATTGCTGGGCAAATGCCAAGCCGAGGTAAGCGATTATAAGGCTAGCTCAGCAGCATTTGAGGCTGCTTTAGCACTTGCGCCAGCACAGGCCGATACTTGGTATGAGTATGGGCTGGTGTTAACCGCCATACCCGATTATAGCAAGGCAGCAGCGGCCCTCGAAAAGGCGCAGGTGTTGGGCATTAAACAAACGCTTGACTTTAAGGAAAACCTAGCCAATATCTATTTGGCGACACCACAATACGAAAAAGGCGTAGCCCTAATAAACGAGATATTGGTAAAAAAACCCAATGATGATGCATTAATGTTTTTGGCGGCACAAGCTTATTACAAGCATAAAAAGTACAACGAGGCTGCTGAGTACTACGAAAAGGCTTACACCGCTGATCCCGAAAACTACCGGGCCTTATACATGTTGGGCATGAGTTTTCAACGGAATGGCGAGCAAAGAAAAGGCGAGGATTATTGTAATGAGGCCATAGAAAAAGATCCTTCACTGCGCCAATATAAAACATCGGGGTTTTAGAGGCCGCTGCCTTTTGGCAATTTTTTTGAGCCCTTTGCAGCAGGTTTATCCTTGGGCTTCTCTTTCATGTTTTTTGCCGACTGGGCGTTAAGCATGTCTTGATTGGCAATGCCATTGCTATCAAAAATAAGCTCGGGTTGCGGCGCATTGCCATCGCCCAAGTTTTGATTCACCAACTTTGCTACGTGTGTCCATTGGCCATTGGTCCAGCGCAACCCCTCGTAATCGCCACCGGGCACAAGGGTAAATTTTTTGTCGGGTTCGTTGGTCTCGCTCACCAAATTGTCCATTACCACCAAATCTTCTTCGGGGTCGTAGTTCAATTTGGCACGGCCTTCTTTTTTGTATTCCATTAAGTACCGTTGCTGGGTCTTTCCAAACAGTGAGTCAACCGGAAATTTGAAAAACTGGCCTCCTCCAAATTGCGGCTCGCCGTTGGCGCTAAACCGTAAAATGTCTATCCATTTTCTGGTGGTAATGCCATTGTTTTCATCATATCCAATCAGGGTGTAAATCTTGCCGCTAGCAGCAGACTTTTCAATGAGTTTGTAATAAACCGCACCAATCCAGTTTTGAGGGGTTCTGATGCTGTCCTCGGGTATATCGGTAACTTCTGAATAGTCAAAAAGGGGAAAGATTTTTAAGCTGCCGTCGGGTGTGTTCATCTGAATAACGCCGCGCTGCCGGTAGTCGCTTTCGTTAAGGGTGTAGTGCCAGGTCATTATACGAAAACTGCTATCAGCCGGGTACAGAATAGGGGCGGTTTGCACAGAGTCAAAAGGGTAGTAATAAGAAAATGGCAGGCGTAAGCCTCTTACTAAGGTTCTGGTAAATTGACTATCGGCGCGCAAACGGTTGAGGGGTAAAATATCGTCTAGTATTTGACCACCTAATTTCCCCAGCGAGTCGTTAATGCCTGCCAGCTGCGGTAGGTGTTGGGGGCTAATTCTTTGGGCCAGCATTGGCGGAGTATGCCACAAAAGGCAAAGGGTAATGAGTATGGTGTTTACACGCATGATGGCTGCAAGGTAAATTTGAAAGCCATAACGTAGGGTTGACCATTATATTTTAACAGCGTTACAACGGGTGCGTCAGCAGTTGCAATAGGTGAGCCAAATCAAGTGCTTCCATATCGGCCAAACCCGGGGGTAGTAATTGTAGGGGCTTGGTGGTACGCAAATAGGCGGTATGCATGCCTGCGCGTCGGCCAAACTGCAAATCGCTGATGTTATTTCCCACCATAAGGCTGCTGCCGAATTGAATGCGCTCAAATTTCGCCTTAGCCTGATGCGCCATGCCTGGATTTGGCTTGCGGTTTGGGCTATCCGGGTCAGTATCAGGACAATAAAAAAAAGCATCAATCTTGCCGCCTTCAGCCTCCACACTTTGCCCAATTCTGCTGTGGATATCCCACACGGCGGCTTCGCTGGTCACTCCTTTGCCTATGCCCTTTTGGTTGGTAACCACAATGGTATGCCCATACAAACGGCTCAACTGCGCCACCGTATAAGGCGCATTGGGGTAAAACGTTAATTCGTCCCAATGGTGAACATAGTCGTTCTGCTTTTCAATGTTGATGACGCCATCCCGATCTAGAAAAAGGGTCCAATCTTGTCCGGTTACCAGTGGAAACTGTTTTGGTACCTCAAACTGTGCCACTTGGTAGTCGCTGGGTATGCCAATATCGATAAAGAATTGATCCTGCACCTGCGCAAAAAATCTGCCTTTATCACAGTAGGCTTCCAAAAAATCCTGCTCGAAGCTAAATTTCTCAGGCCATTCCAGCGCCGCAAAAGCGGCAATGTCCAAAATGCAGTAGCCCGCATTAATATGTCCACTTTGGGTAAACTGCTTTTCGGCAAATGTCTGCACGCAGCCATTGGGCATCAGGTGTACTGTACCGTAGCGGTCGTATCTGGTCATGGGCTTTAGCAGCATCGTACACCATGCTTCCGTTGCCAGGTGCAAGGCTAGGGCCGGCTGCAACTGACACTTAAAAAGCGTATCGGCGTTTACCACCACCACTTGCCGTTCTGTGGTTAGGCCTGCCGCCAACCGCAGTGCACCGCCTGTGCCCAAGGGGTTTTGCTCTATCGAAAACTGGGCATTTAGGTAGCCAAACTGCTCATTAATATGGTCTTTAACCGCCGCCGCTTCGTAGCCTAATGCAAATATCCAATTTGTAACGCCCTGCTGGCTTAGGTGATGGATAACATAATTGATAAACGGTTTGCCACCCACAGGGGCAAGGCATTTGGGCAGTAAGGGTATGGCAGACCGTAGCCTTGAGCCCATGCCCCCGGCCAGTATAATGGCAGTGTTAATCATGGTTGCACAATAGTTTCGTCTTGCATTGAAGGAAACATGATGCTTTCCACCAATTCGCATATAATGTGGCCAATCAGGATATGGGCCTCTTGAATACGTGGTGTTACCGTACTTGGAACATCAAATATCACGTGGCTTAGTGGTTTTAGTTTACCGCCTTGTAGTCCCGTCATACCGATGGTTACCACGCCTTTGTGCTGGGCCGCTTCAAAGGCCTTTACCACGTTTGAGCTGTTGCCGCTGGTGGTAAGGCCAAACAAAATATCGCCGGGTTGCATAATGCCATTTACCAGTCGGGCATATACCTCACTATAGTCGTAGTCGTTGGCGGCAGCAGTAAGATAGCTGGTGTTGCAATGCAAGGCCTCTGCCGGCAGTGCCGGGCGGCTGCGGTTGTAAAAGGGGCCGGTTAGTTCAGCAGCCAAATGTTGTGCATCCGCAGCACTACCGCCATTTCCGCAAAAAAACACTCTGTTGCCATTGCCAAAAGCATCGGCCAGCATTTGGCTTACTTTGGCCATGGCATTCAGCATTTCAGAATTGGTAAGTATTTGCTGCTTGGTTTCTATAGAGGCGCTTATGGCAGCGCTAATCTGTTTTTGCATCATGCGTGTTTAAATGGTCCAGCTTACTAATCCGGTTTCGGCAAAACCAAAGTTGATAACCTGGCCTGTAAAACTATTTAATGTTTGCCGCACCGCGTGCAAACTTTGGCCAGGACAGTAAAAAAACATGAAGCCTCCGCCACCGGCCCCACTAATCTTTCCGCCCATAGCGCCGGATATTTTGGCAGCAGCATAAATGGTTTCAATTTCAGGGGTGCTTATGCCCCCTGCCATCATTCGCTTATGGGTAAAACCCGTGTCAAAAAGTTCGCCCACCAAATCTAATCGCCCCTTCAAAAGGGCGGCCTTCATGTCGTAGGCTTGCTTTTTTACCGCATGCATGGCAGCAATGGCCTCTGTATGCTGGTTTTGCACATTGTGCTGTTGCTGTT
>RDXD01000406.1 GCA_004292575.1 Bacteroidota bacterium | reverse complement strand
ATGCATTGCGGGAGGCATCGGGCTTGGGTAAAGAAGGCGTAAGCCTTTTGGGCATAAGCGAGGCTGCCGAAAAGCTGGGTTTTCGTACACAGGGTGTAAAAATTGGCTTGGCCCAACTGGGGCAATGCCAACTGCCCTGCATACTGCACTGGGGCCAATACCATTTTGTGGTGCTGTACAAAATAAAGCGGGGTAAATACCATATTGCCGATCCCGCGGCAGGTTTGCGGGTAATGCCCGAAGCCGATTTTGTGAAGCATTGGCTAAGCGACAAGGAACGAGCTGAAGCCAAGGGTATCGTCCTACTGCTGGAACCTACCCCCGCCTTTTTTGCCAACGATTTCGACCAACAGTTTGTACAAACCAACGAAAATCGCTTTTGGGGCGTACTGCGCTACTTAGCGCCCTACAAAAAAATGTTGGTGCAATTGGCCATTGGGGTGCTGCTGGGGAGTGCCTTGCAATTGGTGCTGCCGTTGCTTACCCAAAGCGTGGTTGATGTGGGCATTAATACCCAAAACATCCCGTTTTTGTATCTGGTGCTGCTGGCGCAGCTGGCCTTGTTTTTGGGCCGGTTGGTGGTAGATTTTATACGCAGTTGGATTTTGTACCACATCAGCAGCCGCATCAACATCAGCATCCTTACCGATTTTTTAATTAAGCTGATGAAGTTGCCCGTAAGCTATTTCGAAAGCAAGAAAACGGGCGATATTCTGCAGCGCATGAACGACCATCATCGCATTCAGGATTTTTTAACCGGTAGCTCGCTCAATACTTTATTCAGTGTTTTCAATCTTATCGTTTTCTCGGTGGTGTTGGCCTCTTTTAGCCTACCCATATTTGCGGTGTTTTCTGTGGCCAGCCTGTTGTACTTGGTTTGGATTATTTTTTTTCTAAAGCGGCGCAAACAACTCGATTACAGGCAGTTTGGCGTAAACAGTGCCGAGCAAAGCAAGGCCATTCAACTGGTGCAGGGCATGCAAGAAATAAAATTGCACGGCTGCGAAACCCAGAAACGCTGGGAGTGGGAGCGCCTACAATCTTCGTCGTTTCGGTTGGGCATAAAGGCCCTTGCGCTAACCCAATGGCAGCAAACCGGTGCGTTTTTTTTAAACGAAGGCAAAAACATCATCATTACTTTTTTGGCTGCCAAAGCCGTAATTGCGGGTCAGCTTACGCTTGGCCAAATGCTGGCCATTCAATACATAGCGGGCCAGCTAAACGGCCCCATAGAACAAATGATTGGTTTTGTGCAAAACTGGCAACTGGCCAAACTGAGCTTTGACCGATTAACCGAAATAACCAGCGTTGCAGATGAAGAGCCGGCCCACATAAGCCTGGCCCAAACGCTGCCCGAAGACAAAACCTTTCAACTGAAAAATGTGAGCTTTACCTACCCCGGTGCCGGCAACGAGCCCGTGCTGCAAAACATAAGCTGCACCATACCCCACGCCAAAGTAACCGCCATTGTGGGGGCAAGTGGCAGTGGGAAGACTACGCTGCTCAAATTACTGCTTAAGTTCTACACGCCACAAAGCGGCGAAATAACGCTTGGGGGAAACAACATTGAAAACATCAGCCACCGGGCCTTGCGCACCCACTGTGGGGTGGTTATGCAGGAGAGCTTTGTGTTTAGCGACGATATTGGCCAAAACATAGCCGTGGGCCACGATAGGCCAATACCCGAAAAACTGCGGCAGGCTGCCAAGGTAGCCAATATTTTGCCGTTTGTAGAAAGCCTGCCATTGGGTTTTAACACAAAAATTGGTGCGGAAGGTACCGGCGTTAGTGGCGGCCAAAAGCAACGGTTGCTCATAGCCCGCGCCGTGTATAAAAATCCTGATATTGTGCTGCTCGACGAAGCCACCAATGCGCTAGATGCCAATAACGAGAGCATCATTATAAACAACCTCAACACCTTTTTTGAAGGCAGAACAACGGTAATAGTGGCCCACAGGCTTAGCACGGTAAAGCATGCCCACCAAATAATTGTACTAAATGATGGTAAAATAACCGAAACGGGCACCCACGAAACGCTAACCGCGCTGCGGGGCGAATATTACACGCTGGTAAAAAACCAGTTAGAATTAGGCAATTAACGCAAACGGAACATTAGCCATGCCACAGCAAAATCAAACGTACAGCCACGATGTGCAAGAAATCATCAGTTACAAACCCGGTTTTGTAATTCGGTATGGCATGCTTGCCATGCTGGTAATAATGTTGGGTATATTGTTGGTGTCCTGGTTTGTAAAATATCCCGATGTGGTAGCCGCTAAAGCAACGCTTAGCACGCTAAACGCACCAAAGCCGGTGGTAGCCCGTGTGCAGGGTAAACTGGTTAAGCTGTTTGCCAACGAGGGCGACAGTGTTGAAGCCGGACAGGTTCTCGGGTTTGTGGAAAGCATTGCCAAACATGAAGCGGTTATCCATTTGGGCCATCAGTTGGAAACATTGCATCAGGCTATGCTAGACAGCGGCCTGCAGGTGCAAATGTCGTTTGCACCCGATGCCTATGCCAACTTGGGCGAGTTGCAGCAGGCCTATCAAACCTTTCAACTGGCTTGGGCTACCTATAGCAACTACACGGCCAATGGATTCTATCTTACTAAAAAAGTGTTGCTCGATAAGGATTTGGCTTACATTAAAAAAAACCATGCCCAATTGTGGCAACAGCAAACACTAACCCAGCAAGATGTGGCGCTTGCACAGCAAACGTTTACGGCCAATGCCACACTAAAATCGCAGCAGGTCATCTCCGATTTCGAATTTCGAAATGAGCAGGCTAAGCTGATTGGCAAGCAGCTAAGCCTGCCGCAGTTGTCGGCATCAATCATTGGCAATGAAGCCCAGCAAAATGAAAAGCAGAAAGAAATTGCAGAACTCAAAAATACCATTGCCCAGCAACGCCGTGTTTTTTTACAGGCCTTGCAAAGCTTTATGAGCCAAGTGGCCGATTGGAAAATGAAATACTTGCTAACGGCACCTGTAGCCGGTAAGGTTTCTTTTGCGGGTTTTGTGCAGGAAAATGAGGAGCTGGTGTTAAACAAAACCATTTGTTTTGTTGCCCCTGTAAACACCCAATATTTTGCCGAAATGTATATTCCGCAGGCCAATTTTGGCAAGGTAAAAATTGGGCAACAAGTGTTGCTAAAGTTTATGGCTTACCCCTACCAACAGTTTGGCAGCATAAGTGCACACATTCAGTTTATTTCCACGCTACCAACAGATAGCGGCTATTTGGCCAAACTTAGTTTACCCACCCCATTAACCACCAGCCGCCAAACGGTACTGCCTTTTCGCCAGGGCTTACAGGCCCAAGGCGAAATCATTACTACGGACAGACGGCTGTTGACCCGATTTTATGAGGATTTGGTGGGTCCCATGCGCCGGTAGCGCGGTTGTAAGCTTGGTTGCTGTTTTGTCAAGGCCCCGCCATGGGCAGTCATCCGCCGGCAAGCCTGCTGCCGCGCCTGCGTGAGGGCACTGGTACGGTGGCGCGAGTCCTCAAATAAAATTGCGGTAATTACAGCACGGTGGTGAAGTGGCGCGGAAAAAACATCAGCTACTCACTCAGCTACAGTTTCGGTTCTGGGAGTGGAGGATTTTGAGCCATCCCCTTAATTCATCTCCTTTCTTATCGCCTCAACAAATTCTATACTCAATCCGGCAATGTCTGCAATATCTTCGTTGTTAAAACCGCGCAGGATTAACTTTTGGGCGATAAATTTCCCTTTTTTTATTTCTCCTTCTGCTTCAGCCTTCATTTCTCCTTCCAAAACGCCTTCCCATTTTGCAGTTTCCAACATACTATGCGAAATGCCCAGGTTTTTCAAATGTGCTTCGTAGTCTATTTTTTCTTGGGTGGTCATAGCGTCTATTTTTAGTTGTGTAGCTACCTTAGCGAGGCCCTTGGCGGCATAGCGGTCGGGTAGCGCATTGTTTTTGAAATATTAGAGTTAGCCACCCCCTTAGTTCATCTCCTTCCTTATCTCCTCAACAACTTCTATACTCAATCCGGCAATGTCTGCAATATCTTCGTTGGCAAACCCCCGTAAGATTAACTTTTGGGCGGAAAATTTCCCTTTTTTTATTTCTCCTTCCGATCGCCCTTCTATTTTTACGGTATCCAGCATGCTGTGCGAAATAGCCAGATTTTTCAAATGTGCTTCGTAGTCTATTTTTTCTTGGGTGGTCATAGCGTCTATTTTTAGTTGCGCGGCTACTTTGTCTAGGCCCTTGGCGGCATAGCGGTCGGGGAGCGCATTGTTTTTAAAATAGTAAATCCATTCGTCAAGGGTGTCCTTTGCCACATTGTCAAAGCTATTTACTTTTATAATGTAGTACTCCGGAAAAATTTGGTAAATGGCCTCTTTTTTTAACTTTTCTTGCTGTGCAGGGCTCATCTGAAGGGTGTCGTGCCGGTGCAGGCCGATAAACGATGTGGTGCCGTGGTACACGTAATCGGTGCCTTGGCCCAATTCAAAGTAAACGATGTTGATGGAATACACTTTTTTAACGTTGGCGTAGGCATCGCCCATTTGCATGTAATTGGCAATGAGTTTTGAAGTGCCATACAACATGCGCTGCAAAAAGTCCCACTCGCTGTAATACTGTAGTTCAATCAGCATCAGCTCGCCCTGCTGATCTTCGCAGAGTATGTCCACCTTGTTCGACTTGTCTTCGGGGCCATTCTTATTGGTTTCCGACTCGGGCATATTTACAATCACCACATCGCGGCGCAGCAGCTCGCTCAAAAACCCCTCGAGGATGGCATAGTTTGCTTTTTGGCGCAGTAGTCTTTTAATGGCCCAATCGAAGCTAATAAGCGGGCGCGGAACGGGTGGTGGCATAAAATAAGATGGCAGGTAAAGTTAGAAAATGGCTTGGTTTGAGGCATTTTTTATTTGCAAGGGAATGGTAAAAATAAACAGATCGCAACTCCCATAGGCCTTACGGATGGTTCCAGCACTCGCTGGTATAGGGTCAGGCGGGTTTTCCTTTGCAGAACACTTTATTCTACCAAAATGCTATTAAGCCAGCAAAAAAACCACATAAAAAGTTGCTACAAAGCACATCAAAGAAGGCTGTTGCGCAGAATGGGTTATTGAAATGGCGTGGCATCTGCCGTGCCAACAAGGGCCGGCCGACGGGGGCGCAACCTTAGCCAATACCAACGGTTACAAATATTATACTCACGGTCTCCAAGGCTTTACACCATCCCGCCAAGTTCCATCACCACATCCCATTCCTCTTCGGTAACCATCGATACCGACAGCCGACTGAGCTTTATGATTTGCATATTGGCAAGGCGGGCATCGGCTTTAATTGTAGCAAGCGAAACGGGTTGTTTCAAGGCTTTTACGGGTGCAAGATTTACCACGCTCCAAGTGTTGGCCTCGGCGGGTTCGGCGGTAGGGTCGGGGTAGGCCTCTCTTACCACTTTTGCTATGCCCACAATTTCAAGCCCTTCGTTGCTGTGGTAAAACAGCACTTCATCGCCCAGGTGCATGGCCCTAAGGTGGTTGCGGGCGGCATAGTTGCGTACGCCATCCCAATAGGTTTCTTTTTCGGCCACAAACTGCTGCCAACTGTATTTAAACGGTTCCGATTTTACCAGCCAATAGCCCATAGTGCTTGCTTTAAGAAGTGTTGTAAATGTTAATCAAAATAGAAAGCGTTACAATTTCTTAAAAACGCCAACGTCTGGGCAATCCAAAAGGGGTTGAGCCGTCGTAGGTGTTTGTGTAATTGCAATTACGGCATCTTTTATTGAAAAACAGTTTCTAAATTTTACTTCAAAACAACACAAAAACGAGTTATGAAATTCATTAAAATTTTTAGCGCTGCGTTGGTAGCCCTCACCATTGGTACGGCTTCATTTGCGCAAAAAACAGTAATGGTGGGCGGAGCTCCCATGTTGCCAACCAAAAACATTGTAGAAAATGCGGCTAACAGTAAAGACCACACCACGTTGGTGGCTGCCGTAAAGGCTGCGGGCTTGGTAGAAACCTTGCAAAGTGCAGGTCCTTTTACCGTTTTTGCACCCGTAAATGCCGCCTTCGATATGTTGCCAGCTGGTACCGTAGCCACACTTTTGAAGCCTGAAAACAAAGCCATGCTGGCAGGAATTTTAACCTACCACGTGGTGGCGGGCAATTTTAATGCTGCAGCGGTTTTAAAAATGATTAAAGCTGGTGGTGGCAAGGCCGAAATTAAGACTGTGGCGGGTGGTACACTTACCGCAACAAAAAAGGGCAAGAAAGTAATGCTGACCGACGAAAAAGGTGGTGTAGCAACGGTAACCATTGCCAATGTGCTGCAGAGTAATGGTGTGATTCACGTTATTGATCGCGTTCTGTTGCCAAAGTAATTAAAATCGAATCGGTTATAAATTTCCTCTGTTTGAAGGAGTGCCAAGGTGCACTCCTTTTTTTTGCGTTGCTAAAACCCCGATTACGTTGGCCAATGGGCGGATTGGCATAGCCAAGGTGTGTTGCCTTTTTGGGTTAGGGACTGGAAGTAGTAGCCTTTTTTTGTGGCCGCTAAGGCCAAAAAAAGCTACTACGGAAGGCCCGACCCGCGCCTTAAAGCGCGGGTAACCCCCTAGAATTTCTTGGTATTGCTTGATTAATCGGCTTTTTGCGTTACCAACCCCTAGCCAGCACATCGGCCAGGTGCAGCATTTGCAGCGGACGCCCTTGTTGCTTGGCGTAACCCTCCAAGTGCATGAGGCAGCTGGTGTCTGTACTAATAACGTACTGCGCCCCGGTTTGCAGGGCATGGTGGGTTTTTTGGTCGGCCATGGCTGCACTAATGGCTTCAAACTTTACGGCAAAGCTGCCTCCAAAGCCGCAGCAGGTTTCCACATCTTCCATTTCTACCAATTCTAAACCTTCAACCTGCTGTAGCAGTAGCCGTGGCTCTTGCTTTATGCCACACTCGCGCAGGGCAGCACAGCTGTCGTGGTAGGTGGCTCGGCCATTTAGCACGGCGCCAAAGCGGGTGGTTTTTAGCACCTGTACCAAAAATGTGCTGAATTCGAAAACGCGTTCCTGCAATGCTGTAAGCTCGGCACTTGGCCCCAGCACCTCGGCATAATAGTTTTTAATGAAGCCTGCACAGCTGGCACTGGGTACCACAATGGGGTCAGTGCCTTCAAAGTCGGCTACAAATTTTTGGCAAACCGCTTTGGCATCGTTCCTAAACCCGGCGTTGAAAGCAGGTTGGCCACAACAGGTTTGGTTGGCATTGTATTGTACGGTACAGCCAGCTTTTTCCAACACCTTTACCATGCTAAAGCCTACGTTAGGGTATAGCTGGTCAATAAAACAGGGTATAAAAATTTGCACGTTCATAACAGGTATATCTTATAGCCTTTGCTGCTGCAGAAGGTTAAAATTAAGGTTTTGGGCCGGGATGCAGCTGTTGTTGTAAAGCCATCATCTGCAGCGCGGCGTGGCCGGCCTCTTGGCCCTTGTGCCCGTGTATGCCCCCCAGCCGTTCGTGCGCCTGCTGTGGCGTATTTACGGTAAGCACGCCAAAAATAACCGGGGCTTCTAACTGGCTGTTCAGCAGGGTAATGCCCTGGGTAATACTTTGGCACACGTAGTCAAAATGTGGTGTATCGCCTTTAATAACACAGGCCAACGCAATGTAAGCCTGCGCGGGTTGGCTGCTGCGGTAATGGGTATGTATGGCAAAAGGAATTTCTACCGCACCAGGAACGGTCAAGGTATCGATGCGGCCAATGCCCGCAGCGTTAAGTACTTCTAAAGCACCGCTTCGCAAACTTTCCACTATTTCGGCATTCCATTGGGTGCATACCAGCACCACATGGTAAGTTTCGGGGTTTTGCAAGGCGGCCGCTTGCATCAGCGTAGCGTTTCCGGCAGAGGCCATAAAGTTTTGAATTTAAATACAGGCTAATGTACAGATTCCCAATTTTCCATTTGCTTGTGCAGCCGTTATTGCCAGTAAAACAAAAGGCTGGACACTCCAGCCTTTTGTTTGTGCGCACCTTAAAATTAGGCCTTCCGCTTTTTTTATTGCCGTTGGCGGTATGGCTTAGGGCAAATTCCCGTGTATTTCTTATGGCAGCTAGGCCGATCTTTTAGTCTATTACGCCCAAGGAAGCCAAATACTTGTCTATTTGGTAGCCGCGGTCGGTACGGCTATATTTCTCTTTTACTGCTTTGTAATACTTTATGGCATCGTCTTTTTTGCCCGTTATTTCGCTTAGCTGGCCGGCCCTAAACAGGTTTTCGGCACTTAGGCTTTCCTGCTCAGGAAAATGCGTTCCGGCTTTGGCATAGTAACTTATTGCCTCGGTGTTGTTTTTCAGCTCGCTGTATGCATCGGCTAGGCGGCCGTAAGCAATGGCTTGTATTTCTTTTGCGCTGGTACTAAAATCCTTGAGGTAGGTTACCGCCTTTTGGTACTCTTTTAGGCGCAATGCGCAAACGCCGCTGTAAAACTTAGCCAAATTGCCAGCTTTGGTACCGCTGTAGGTTTTGGCCACTTTTTCAAAACCGGGGTATTGTCCATCGCCGTTTAGGGCTTTGGCAAGGCTATCTTCGGCAAAATATTGCTGGGCGTGCCAAATGGCATCGTTCGCTTTTTGCTCTTGCGGTTCTTTAATAAAAGCACCATAGGCATACCATCCCGCTATTAGCGCTATTATACCAGCACCTCCAAAAGTGATTGGTTTTTTGAACTTTTCCCAAAAGCCTCTAGCTCGTTCTACTACCTCTGTATTTCTTTCTTGCGCTTCGGCAGCGGCCGCTGTCGGCACATTTTTCTTATCTGTCATCTACTTTGTTTTAATTTTTACAGTTTTAGCCATCATTAATCCATCACAAACAGCTCGGGGCTGTCCACATCGTACACGTCTTTAAGCACCTCGTCATCGTTGGGCCAGGGGCTTTCTTCAGCAAATCGTACGCTTTCTTCTACCAGCGCATCCACCCGCGCATTTATTGCATTTATTTCTTCCTGGGTAGCTATTTGCTCAGTTAAAATGGTATTCAGTACCATTTGTAGCGGGTCCTTGTCTTTATATTCATCTACTTCATCCTTGGTACGGTACTTCTGTGGGTCGCTAATGCTGTGTCCTTTGTAACGATACGTTTTCATTTCGAGCAGGGTAGGGCCACCACCCTCACGGGCACGCTTTACGGCACGTTCTATGGCGTCGTGCACATCTTCGGGAACCATCCCATCCACGGCATCGCCCGGCATGTCGTAAGCATCGGCCAGTGTGTATATGTCGTGTACATTACTGGTGCGTTCCACGCTGGTACCCATGGCATAGTTGTTGTTTTCGCAAATAAAAACAACGGGTAGCTTCCACAGCATAGCCATATTGAAAACCTCGTGCAGCATGCCCTGCCGCGAGGCGCCATCGCCAAAAAAGCAGAGGGCCACATTATCGGTACCCTTGTATTGCTCGGCAAAGGCCAAGCCGGCACCCGTACCTATTTGTGCGCCCACTATGCCATGGCCGCCATAAAACGCTTGCTCCTTACCAAAAAAGTGCATGCTTCCACCCTTGCCTTTGGCACAGCCTGTGGCTTTTCCATACAGCTCGGCCATGCAGCTTTGCGGGCTAATGCCTTTGGCAATGGCCAAACCATGGTCGCGGTATCCGGTTACAAATGGGTCTTCGGGTCGGGTTGCGGTCATGCAGCCCGCTGCAATGGCTTCTTGGCCCACATAGGCGTGGAAAAAGCCCCGTATTTTGCCCGCCATCTTGTACATTTCCTCTGCTTTCAGCTCAAATTGCCTAATCAGCAGCATCAGCTCGTACCAGTACAGGTAGGTATCCTTAGTGAATTTTTTGGACATATTTCTGTAAAATAGGCGGCAAATATAGGTTCTAAACGCATTGCAACTGCCTAAGGCCGATGCTCCAATTTTTTCTTTGCTGCCAGTGCCTGACAGCGTATCTGCAAGGGCGTTTCTCGCAGGGGCCACGGCATTAGTGCTGGTTCAAAGTTTATCTGGTTTGGCTTTTGTATTTTACTGCGCGCTGGCGGGTAATCCATGGTTGCATTTGCGGCTATGGCAGCACGGGTTGTACACCACATTTTGGGTAATTGAAGCGCTGGAGTGGTGGCGCGGCCCTTTTGCAGCTACTCCAGCATTAGCAAGGTAGGCCGTACTGCGGTTGATTGGTAAAAAAAGCGAGTTAGGTGTTTGTGGGTTTGTACAGTGCTTGATTTAAACCGATTCGGGCCAACTTGCTTTTACTGCCGACTTTCGAGCTGCGATTTGGGAGGTTGACCCGGTCCCTTAACATCGACGCGAATACCCAACGCGATGCCTGTTCCAGCTAAACCACCGGCCGGCCATCTGCCTTCCCCTCGCCTGCGGCTAAGGCGTTTGCGTGGGTTTTTAGCGCCGCAATGCTTACGTTTAGTTCAAAGCCTATCAGCAGCACCAGCGAATTTATATACAGCAAATTCATGAGTATAAGAACGGTTCCAATGGAGCCATAGATCTCGTTAAAACGCCCAAAGGCGGATACCCAAATGCTAAAGCCTAAGGTGGTGGTTACCGTAAGAAAGCAGGCTAAAATGGCACCTGGCGAGCCCAGTGGCCATCGGTTTTTTACAGCGGGAGCCACACGATAGATGGCAGCAATGGACAGGTAATTGAGCAGCAGCAACGTGGCCCAGCGCAGAATTTGAATAATCCAGCGCACTGTGGGCGTATTAATGTGGAGTTTTTTTAGAAAAAAAGTTTGAACAGCACCTTGCACGCTCAGCAGCAGTACCGTGGCTATTACAAACAAAATAAGAAAACTGGTGAGCTTAATGGCTGTCCAGCGTTTGGATAGAAAAATGGAGCTGCGGGCCTCAAAATAGCTGTGGTCGAAGGCGCGTATAATGCCCATGATGGCATTGCTGCTAAAAAAGATGGCTGCCATGGCACTAAACGACAACAGCCCACGGCGCGGTGTGCCAAAAAAGTCGTGAATGATGCCCGCCATTACCCGGTAGGTGTTCTTATCTAGCAGCACATCGTTTAAGGCAGCCAGCAGGTTTTTTTCGGCATCCACTGCTGCGGGTAGGTAGGGTACCAGCGTGCACAAAAAGATGAGTCCCGCTGGCAAGGCCATCAAAATGTTGAATGATATGGCCGCGGCACGGGTACTGAACCCCACGTTTTGTGCTTTTTCTATAAAAAATTTTAGTACGCTGTACAGCGGTAGGCCAGCAAAGCCGGGTGGGTGGTACCGTTGGGCACGCTGCACTAGCCATTTTATCGGCTTTTGGCGCAGTACGATATGTTTCAGTCGCTGCATCATTTTGCTGCGGCCAGGCTGTCTTTGGCTGCTTTTGCTTTTAGTGCCTTACGCTTCAAAAACGCCGTTAGGCTGTCTTGGTAAACCCTTGCCGCCCGGCTGTGGTCGGTAAGGTTGGTGGTAAATGTGCTACCACCCCGCAGGTCGGCGTCGGCCACAAAAAATATGTAATCGGTTTTTGGAGCATCCAGCACCGCATCAATGGTGGCGGGAGATGGGGTACAAATGGCACCCGGTGGTAGCCCGCCGTTGAGGTAGGTGTTGTAGGCCGATGGTGTTTTAAGATGGGTGTACAGTATGCGGTTCATTACAAAATTTTTAAGCGCAAAGCGGATGGTAGGGTCGGCCTGAAGCGGCATACCCAGCCTCAGGCGGTTGAGGTACACGCTGGCCACCAGCGGCTTATCTTTAGGCTTGTTGGTTTCTTCTTCTACAATGCTGGCTATGGTATAAATTTCGCTGGGGGTAAAACCCAGATCCTTGGCTTTCTGCTGGCGGTTTTGCTGGTTCCACCATTTGTCGTAGTCGGCATTTAGGCGCGCCACCACTTTCTCCACAGGTTGTGTCCACAGCACGCTGTACGTGTTTGGGATAATCTTATACAACTTGCTGCTTGCCAAGCTGCTGTCGGCGCCCAGCAAGGCCTCATAAGCGCTAGCGCTGTCGGTTTCCAGCTGTTTATCCAGCAGGCGGGCCAGGTCTTGCGGTAGGCGTACTTTGTTTATCACCAAGTTTACAGGTTCTTGCTGTCCGCCACGCAATTGGTTTACCAATTGGTACAAACTGGTGCCGGTTTTTATGCGGTAGCGCCCAGGTTTTACGCTGCTAAAATAACCCCGCTGTTTGGCCAGCAGCTTAAAGTTGGCCAAGCTGCTTACGAGGCTGTCGTTTTGCAAGCTACGCATAACGGCTTCGGGTGTGGCCTCGCTGCTTTTGATGTACAGCAGCTTGCTGTTGCCTACAAACCTTGTGGTGCTGGTAAAGAAACTAAAATAAATATAGAATGCCGTGCCGGCCAGGGCCAACAGCAAAACGAGCAGTATTTTTCGGCGCATGCAAAAGCAATTTTGGCAAAAGTGCGGTAAAAAACAATGCCTTTGTGTTGCTAAAGCTTGGGTGCTTTTGCCGCGCAAACCGGTGCTGGTACGGACGGGCAAATATCCTTTTAGGGGCTAGCACCAAAAAAAATCCCGTTCTTTAAAGAACAGGATTTCAATAGCAGGCAATCGGGGAAAATTTATGGTTTTGTAGAGTCACCGGGTTTTGCGGCGGGTGCAACCGGAGCTTTTGCTGGCGCGCCGCTTGTATTTACTTTGTTTAAAAGGCTTTCTGCGCTCTTGCTTTTGCCTGCACCTATAAAAAGCGTGCTGCAAATGCACAATATGCCAATAACAGATGCAAACACCCAAGTACCCTTTTCAAGCACATCGGTGGTTTGTTGCACACCCATCAATTGGTTGCCTACGCCGCCTATATTGCCAGCTAAACCGCCCCCTTTGGGCGCTTGTACCAAAATGATAAAACCTAAAACAACGGCTGCCAATACAATGAGTATCAAAAACAATATGGTCATTATTTTTTGTTTAATTCGCTAATTCGGCCTGCAAAGAAAGCAGATTTTTCGGGATGCAACAATAATAATTTTAAATAGAGTTGTATGGCTTGAGCATCCTTGCCTTGTTGCTCTAACACCAGGGCCATGGCCTCGGTCACCACGTCTTCTTTATGCAGCGATGCTTTGGCACTTGCTTCTACGGCGGGATCGTTTTTTGCCTGTACCGCCTGCGTTTCAAAGTTTACTTTTTTCATGGTTTTTAGCCATTGTGTAAAGCTCATTACTTTTTTGTCGAAGCTGGTGTTGGGTAATTCTGCTAGGCTAAGCTTTATGCCTTGCGATGCAAAGTAATCTACCAAATGGTAGGGGGTAAACAAGGTGTTTTCTGTGGCCGCAGCGGCGTAGCTAACTTGTAGCAAGCCCGTCGGTTTCTCTCTCACAGCTTCGGTATGCGGCACAAGTGGCTGATTGTCAGGCAATATTTGGCGATCAGAAATGACATCTTCCCCCAAGGTTGGCATGGGCTCCGGTGCTTTCGTCAATGCTTTGGCCATGTCTTCGGCTGTGGGCAGGGTGGGCTCAGCAGGTTCGGTTTTAATTTCTGCAAAGGCTTCTTCAAATACCGCTGCCGAAGACTCCCGCGCTGTGGCTAATGCTTCGGCCATGGCTACAACTGTAGGCATCGTGTCCTCAGGAGGTGCGGTTAGTGTTTCTGCCAATGCCTCATTAGATGCGGCTGGCGAAGGCTCTTGTGCGGTGGCCAATGCTTCGGCGATATCTATTGCTGCTGGCGTATGGGCTTCAGCAGGTACATGTTCAATTACTGCCAATGTTTCCTCAAATACCGCTGCCGAAGACTCCCGCGCTGTGGCCAATGCTTCCGATACATCCACCGCTGTGGGCAAGCTGGCTTCAGCAGTTGAAGCGTCAAAGGGCAATTGGTTTTGGGTAATAAATTCCTGTTTTGCAGAAAAATCCTGATGCTGTTGGGTTTCTAAAATAGTTTCTTCGGCTAGCATTGCGGTGGCCTGCACCGTGGCCTCGCTTTTTATTGCCTCGTTTGGCGTTAAGGAGGTGCTTACTGCGGGTTCCGTTGCTAATACCGCTGCTTCATCGCTTGTATCATACTCGGTTAGTAGCCAGTGCAGCCAAAGTGTATTGGGCACAAAAAGTGCGGCCTTTTCTGTGTGGGCTGAATCCTTTTGGTTTTTAGCCATCATAATCCACGGGGTGGCATACCATGGAAAAGTGTCGCCTAATTGTTGCCATTCTGTGGCCTGCTGGGCGGCATCGTGGTTGGGCAACACCGCGTTGGCGGCTAGCGTAAGCAAATTTGTATGACCCATGCGCCGAAAATACAAGGTTTTACCAGTTTGAAAACAGCCGGTTAAATATTTCGTCGGTAAGCCCCCTAATAATGTCGTCGGCCAAGGCGGCTTCGGCCTCTTGCAGGGTGCGCTGTGCACTAAATTCAAAGCTTTTTGATACGTCGTACTCTTGGTCTTTCAGCAGCTTATTGTCCCGCACTACCACGCGTATGCCTACGGTAAGGCGGTTATTGCTGGCTACTTGCCCACTTATGGCCGAGGTTACTACGTCGTACTGTGTGATGGTGCCGCCAATTACCCAATCGGCATCATCGTTGCTGCTGCGCACCAGCCTGGTTTGGTTTATTATTTTTTCTTGCAGTCGGTTGGTAAGCCGGGGACTCAGCTGAGGGTTTACATAGCGTGCCTTGTTTTCAATAAAATTTAGTTTTACCGTTTTTATCTCAGGCGGAATGCTCACGTCTTTAAACGTGTAAACACCGCAAGCCGTGCAGCATAGGCAAAGTGCCACTAGCAGCGGCAGCACGCGTGGGGTGCTATTTTGGCGGGCAAGGGTAAAGTAACGCATAAATGCTAAATTAGGATGGAACGCTAAGCCAGCTTGTTAAAAACAGATATCCTTTATCTCCAGTATTTTTTAATCTATAGTTCTTCGATGTCGTATTCTTTCAATTTCCGATATAGGGTGCGCTCGCTGATACCAAGGTCAAGGGCGGCATCTTTACGCTTACTGCGGTGTTTTTTTAGCGCTTTTACAATCAGCTCTTTTTCCATATCCATAATGTTTAGGCTGTTCTCTACCTCTTCGTGTTGGTCAAAGGCAGGGTTTGGTTCATTATAGGCCGTTGGCGGCGTGCCGCTCCCATGTTGTAACAAGTAGGGATGCTGCACGGGTGCTGATTCGGTAATGGAACCATTTGGTGCAGGGTAAAGCGGTATATCGCTGCGCATTTGATCGTCGGGCTGCAAACTTTCCTTGATGGCAAACGCATTTGTAGCAGCATTGGGGTTTTGAACAAGCTCCAAAAACATCCGCTTCATGTCGTTCATATCCTTTTTCATGTCGAATATGAGCTTGTACAATATCTCGCGTTCGTTTGCAAAAGTGGTTTCGCTTACAAAGCCTTGGCCGCCGCTGGCCAGCACCGGCATGTTGCCAGGGTTATGCACGTCGGGCAAAAAAGCTTGCAGCTGTTTCATGTTTACCTGCTTCTCGGGCGACAGCACACTTATTTGTTCGGCAATATTTTTTAGTTCACGCACGTTTCCACGCCAGGCGTATTGCATCAACAATTGACGCGCCTCCTCGTCCAATTGTACCGGTGTAGTTTTATAACGCTCTGCAAAGTCAATTACAAATTTTCTAAACAGTAAATTAATGTCTTCCTTGCGGTCGCGCAGGGCAGGTATGCGTATGGGCACACTGTTTAGCCTGTAGTATAAATCTAATCTAAATCGGCCTTTATTGGCTTGTTCCAGCAGGTCGCGGTTGGTGGCGGCTATTACCCGCACATCGGTTTTTTGCACCTTGCTACTGCCCACCCGCAGGTATTCGCCGGTTTCCAGCACCCGTAGCAGGCGTGCTTGGGTACCCAGTGGCATTTCGCCTATTTCGTCTAAGAAAATGGTACCGCCGTTCACGGTTTCAAAATACCCTTTTCTGGCTTCGGCAGCGCCGGTAAACGCGCCTTTTTCGTGGCCAAACAGCTCGCTGTCAATGGTGCCTTCGGGTATGGCTCCACAGTTTACTGCAATAAAGTTGTTGTGTTTGCGGGCACTAAGCGTGTGTATTATTTGCGAAAACACCTCCTTGCCCACACCGCTCTCGCCGTTTATGAGTACGCTTAAATCGGTGGCGCTTACCTGTATGGCCACATTAAGGGCATGGTTAAGCGCGGGCGAGTTGCCAATAATGCCAAATCTGTTTTTGATGGCTTGTGTATCGGTCATGGTATGCTGTGGTTGGTGTTTGGGGGCGCGGGTGCGGGCTTTTTTTTGCCGGTTGCTCAGGGTATAAAAAAACGGTCCTGTTATTACTCTTCAATGGTGGCTAAAAGGGTAGCTTGTGTGCAATCGTGCACACGCACCCATACGTAGTTGCCTGGTTGGTGGTTGTGGTTGCCCTTGCCAAACACCACTACCTTACTGTGGCTGGTTCGGCCCATCCAATCGTCGGCACTGCGTTTGCTATCGCCTTCTATTAATACCTCAAAGCGTTTGCCTAGGTCTTGCTGATTGCTTTGCAGGCTGAGTTGGTTCTGCAGTGCCACAATCTCCGAAAGGCGCCTTTTTTTCACCACTTCGGGCACATCATCGGCAAAGCGGCGGGCCGCCAGTGTGCCGGGCCGTTCGCTGTAGAAGTACATATAACTCATGTCGTATTTGCAGTAGGCCATCAGGCTTAAGGTGTCCTGGTGGTCGGCCTCGGTTTCGGTACAAAAACCAGTTATTACGTCGCTGCTTATGCCACACTCCGGCATTATGGCCCTAATGCGGTCCACTTTGGCCAAATACCATTCGCGGCTGTAGGTGCGGTTCATAAGTTGCAAAACCCTGCTGCTGCCGCTTTGTACGGGCAAGTGTATGTATTTGCAAATGTTGTGATACCGGGCCATGGTGTGCAGCACCTCATCGGTAATGTCTTTGGGATGGCTGGTGCTAAAGCGAACCCTCAGTTGGGGGCTTATATTGGCTACCATAGCCAGCAGCTGTGCAAAGTTTACGGCTGCAGCCATGGCTTCGGGGTTTGGGGCTGCCGGGCCGTGATAGCTGTCCACGTTTTGCCCCAACAAGGTTACTTCTCTAAAACCCCGTTCGTAAAGTTCGGTGCATTCCGCCACTATGCTGGCTGCGTCCCGACTGCGTTCGCGGCCGCGGGTAAACGGCACCACACAGAAACTGCACATGTTATTGCAGCCTCGCATAATGCTCACAAAAGCCGTTATGCCGTTGCTGTTAAGTCTAATGGGGCTAATATCGGCGTAGGTTTCCTCGCGGCTTAGCAGCACGTTTACTGCTTTTTGTCCGGTTTCGGCCTCCTCTATCAGGCTAGGCAGGGTGCGGTAGGCGTCGGGGCCCACCACCAAATCCACCAGTTTTTCCTCTTGCAGCAGCTTTTCTTTCAACCGCTCGGCCATGCAACCCAATATGCCCACCAGCATGTCTGGCTTTTTCTCTTTTGTTTTTCTAAATTCTGTCAATCGCTTGCGTACCGTTTGCTCGGCTTTTTCGCGAATACTGCAGGTATTCAGCAGCACCAAATCGGCTTCGTTGTGGTTGGCAGTGGCGCCAAAGCCCTCCTGTTGCAGTATCGAAGCCACAATTTCGCTGTCGGCAAAATTCATTTGACAGCCATAGCTTTCGATATAAAATTTTTTACCCGGCCTATTGCTTCCCGCTGTGGCAGGTACATACGCCTCGCCCTGCCGGCTTTCGTCGTGGTATTTCCCCGTAGTGGCACCAACGGCTTGTGGGTCTATCAGTTCTGTGGTCATGATGCTGCAAAGATAAATGGGTTTAGGGTAATGTGCCATGTTGTCATGAAAATCGGGTAATACCGGTGGTATAATCCCATTTCTAGCGTGGTGGGAGATAATTTTAGCCCGCCAAGTCCACTGCTGTATTAGCTTTAAGGTGCCGCCCGCCCGGTATTAAAGACCTTGTTTGCTGATATTGGCTTTCTAACTAAAGCGGCTGGGTTGAAGTGGCTGTCAGCGTGGCAAAATTTCGCAAGGCACTTAAAATGGCATATTGCTTACAAGTAGGCCTCTCAAATGGGTGGCTGCGTGGTATCTTCCCACAATGTAGTTTTGCCCTACGCCAACAAAAACAACCCTTTAACAGTTAGTTATTTTTCACTTTAAACAAAACCACCCGTGGAGCCAGAAGTAAGCAAGTTTTTAACATTACTCATGCAGTGCATCAGCATGTTGTTGTTTTGGATGCTGTTGAACACTTTTTTTGGCATAAAGATGGGATATCTATTTTTGGAGAAGCCCCTAACCGTGTGGCACGCCGTTTACTATGTTGGTATGGTGGCGTCGTTTGTTTGGGTACTGCGTTACATACTAAAAAAATGGCGGCAGATGCCTCGTTTTGGTGGCCCCGATCAAAACTAAACACATCAGGTCTCCAGTTGTGGCAGCCCGCAAATTTCTTCGCTCTCGGTGCCGGTCGTATCCAAGCATGGCTAATTGAATACTGAATCAAGGATATTTTGCTGCCATTTTTGCGCTGTGTCGTCAGTGCTGTGAGCCACGGTAATCGTGCAATACGAAGGCTGAAGCCCAAAATATTGTTGCACCTAACCAATTTGACAGCCCAAAATTGTGTTATAATTT
>RDXD01000337.1 GCA_004292575.1 Bacteroidota bacterium | reverse complement strand
TTTCAATGCCGGGTTATTAGGCACGACCGATATTGTAGCCCGGCATTTCAATGCCGGGTTATTAGGCACGACCGATATTGTAGCCCAGCATTTCAATGCCGGGTTATTAGGCACGACCGATATTGTTGCCCGGTATTTCAATGCCGGGTTATTAGGCGCGACCGATATTGTGGTCTGGCATTTCAATGCCGGGTTATTAGGCACGACAGATTTTGTAGCCCAGCATTTTAATGCCCGGGCTTTAGGCAGGGTATCCGTTGTTGTGCCAACCGCCGCTACAGGGTAGAGACCTTCGTCGCGCCGTCCGTTTCTAGGTGTAGAGATTGGGCGGAGCAAGGCCGCTCCGAAAGCCGGTATGCTGTCGGCGGATAGCCCAACATGCTGTATTTTTACCAAAATATTTCGGCCATGATTACCGACATCAATCAACTCGACCTTACCAAACAGTACACCTATGCCGACTATAGTACTTGGATGTTTAAGGATCGGGTAGAGCTGCTAAAGGGTTGGCTACACCGCATGAGCCCGGCGCCGCTCGATCGGCATCAGCAAATCGTTACCGGTATCATGGGAGAGTTATTGCCTTTCTTCAAACGCCGCCCCTGCCAGGTGCGCACCGCCCCCTACGATGTGCGCCTGCCCGACAGCCGCAAAAGCACCGCAGACAACACCATCTTCACCGTGGTGCAACCCGACCTCTGTATAATTTGCGACCCCGCCAAAATAGACCGCCGCGGTTGCATTGGCGCCCCCGATTGGATTATTGAAATACTAAGCCCGGGCAACAGCAAAACCGAAATGCAAACCAAATACGAGTTGTACCAAGAGGCGGGTGTGCTGGAATATTGGATTGTGCAGCCCGAGCACGAAAGCGTGCTGGTGTTTGCACTTCAAAATGCTCATTTTCAATTGGTTAAAATGTACACTGGCACCGATGCTATACCCTCGGTGCTGTTTCCCGAGCTGCATATACGGCTCGAAGAGGTGTTTTGAGAGCTGTTCCGCCCGAGTTCGCGTTATTCGGCCCAACGTGAACGCAATGCGCTTTGGTTGGAACAACAATGGTAAGTTATGGTTTGGCCATATCTACCGATCCGACTGATTACTACCTTGTGGAGACGACGGAATGGCACAGCTTTGTGTAGGGTGGTACGGCCTTCGTTGCGTCTGGGGGAAACAACACTGTTTTGGCCTACGCGCAGCAGGGGCTTTACCTCAAACCTAAATCTGAAACCTAATTAGGGTTCGTTGAGGTTTGGTTTTTCTGCTTTTAGTTTCCGTAGTGTCCTTTAAAGCTAACTATTTCAACTTTCCCTTCGGTATTTATTTGGTAAATTAACCCATGCGCATCTGTAATTCGCCTGCTCCAGCAGCCTTTTAAATGGTGCTTTAGTGCTTGTGGCTTGCCAATACCTTCAAACGGGCTTCTTTGGATATGTTTAGGGCAACTCAAAAAACCCCTGATACTTCGTTACTCAGATTTTTTAACTTCCTCATCCCGACTCGTCGGGACTGGTTGTTAAAAAATCTGAAAGCCTCGTCTGAGGGGTTTTTAGAGATGCCCTTTTAGAAGTTCAACTATTTTTTTGAAATTGGATGTGTTAACGATGCTCCAGTTTATAAACGCTTAGAAGGCATCATTTATAAAAATAATTTTTGATGCCATAGTTTAAAGTTGATCTTTTACAAATTGGTCAAAATCTTCTGGCGCAAACAATACGCTATTTTTTTAGCCGTCCAAATCGTTTCGTCTGGCTTCCAAACGCTCAAAATACTAATCAGCGGTCTCTTTTTTGTACAAACCAAAGTCTTCGCTATCGGGTAATGGCAACCTAAAGCTGGCCCTTAATCTTGAACATTTTTTTAATTGATGCCAAAAACTTGCTATTCAATTCAGCAGGAGCAATTACAAAACCTGTTTCCATTTTATAGACCGTCTCGCATCGAACACACGGTTGATGGTTGCACAGGGAACAACTGACAATTGTGTGTGGTCCTAGACCAATTTGCTATGTATGGGTGTACAATTTTACAATGGGTTGCCAAATGCCGTTGCGGCTGGGCTGGCGCGGTTGCGGTGCCGCTTTTTATGGTGTGGAGACGGTGTGGGAGCGTGCCGCTAGGCCCGTTTATACAGGGTAGAGACAGGTCGGGAGAATTGATAAGGTTGTCGTTTGGCGTTATTACCGCTAAGACCGAAGCTGCGCAGAGCTGTGCGTAGGGCGGAACGGCTTTGCTCCGCTCAATTTATACCCGTGGCGGCCGAGGGAACTAGCAGCAGATCTTTGCCTTTTAGAGACTGGCGGCGCGGCGCTTTTAACTGGGCTAAGCTTGGGGAAGGGGATGGTTGCGCTGAAAAGCGTTATCCGCTGAGGTGGCTGTTGGCTTAGTTGCGCGCCTCTAGTAAATTGGCATTTGAAAGTTGGGTTGAATGGGCGGCCCATGTGTGGGTGGTGCGCAGGCTAGTGCAGAAAGCGACTTAAATGGGCATTGAAGATGATTGCCGGGACCGATATGCTTGGTAAACGGGCCGATTGGGGGTGTTGCTTGCGGATGCTTGGCCTGATGGCACAACCAAATGGGCTGCGGTGTGTTGTTATGTCTCACTTTTATAAACATGAGCAAAACATACTCGTTAAAAACCGTGCAGCAGTTTCCTGCCGACATGGATGCCGTGTGGCAGTTTTTTAGCCGCCCCGACAACCTAAAAAACATTACACCCACAAACCTGGGCTTTAAGATTAGAAGCCGCCACCACGGGCCCGAAATGTATGCCGGGCAAATAATTGAATACACGGTGAAGCCCATTTTGGGTATTCCATTGTACTGGATGACGGAAATAACCCAAGTGAAAGAGCGGGCTTTTTTTATAGACGAGCAGCGCTATGGCCCTTACAGCTTATGGCACCATCAGCACCATTTTGAAACTGTGGGCAATGGGGTGCAAATGACCGATATTGTACATTACAAACTGCCGCTGGGTGTGCTTGGAGATGTGGCGAATACCCTATTTGTGCGGGCAATGCTGCGCAATATTTTTGATTTTAGAATAAAAAAGGCGGAGGAATTGCTGGGTGTGGTTGAGGGGAAGGCGCCTACTTTGGAGATGTTTTAACACCAAAAGGCATTGTGGCGCTGTAGTTTGGTTAGCCCTTAAAAACGAATGCTGTGGTCTGGCAATCGTCAGTACGCTGATGTTTGAGCTATCGTTTGTGTACAAAAATTTATGCAAAACCGGTGCTTGCCACCAGGTTAATAAGGCGTAGCGCATTTTTTAGTGGGCTTAAGAACGATTAAAGTTGGCGGCAGGGAATGGTTCTGCCAAAATTTAATGGAATAATAACGAATAAAATAACAGGGCCTCACTTTGGGCAACATTTCTTTGGTGGTTGGCAATGCTGCTTATGAATTACAAATGGGCATACATTAATCCATAAAAACTGATTAGCAGTTATTTACCAAAATAAAGTTAGTTTGAGGTTGTTTTTAGTGTAGCGTTTAATTCTGAACAAGCTACCATTAAGTTTCCAGTAGAACCATAAAAAAAGAAACAAAAAAATCAAGGGCTGTAGAAACCAGCGAAAGTCAGATTTTAGGAAGTTTGATGTGAGATGTACGATGTGATAAATCAGAAACTATACATCAGAAATCAGACATCGTACATCAGACATCGTACATCAGACATCGTACATTTTCCCCGATAGCCCACAGCGCGGAGTTGTGCAGGCAGGCTGGTGGACTTTTTGCTTTGTTTGTTCGTGAATTGCCGTTGGTGTTAGGTATTGGTAAAAATCAAAAAATCTCACATCTCAGATCAGACATCCGACATCGGACATTTCCCCGGATTGGCCCACAGCGCGGAGTTGTGCAGGCAGGCTGGTGGACTTTTTGCTTTGTTTGTTCGTGA
>RDXD01000336.1 GCA_004292575.1 Bacteroidota bacterium | reverse complement strand
ATATTGTGTCAAGAAACAAGGCAGAGAGAAGGCATTCGTGGGCCACGAACGCAGGCGAAGAGCTATTTCAGCCAATTCGGCTTAAATCATTTATCGTAAAAATCTAATCAAGCATCTTACTCCATAAACTCGTTGTAAGGAATAAATTTTACCTCATACTTATTGGCATCAGCAGACTTACCCAAAAAGAATGTTACATCTCGTATCCCACCAGCATTTTCGCCTCTTATAGAAAACTCCGCATATTGCCCTGAGTTTAGTTCATCGTCAGCAATTTTTTGTTTTGTAGATATTGCGGTAAAAATCTTGCTCAACTCTTTAAAAAACTTCTTCGCATCGGTCTCATTGAGAAACTGAAAGCACCAATCAATGTCTGTGATTTTCTTATTGCCCTCAACCTCACCAACTGTAACCTTAATATACCCAGTCTCAACTGACATATTTGGCAAGGGGCTTTTATTAAACTTATAAACATGAGTAACTTTTTTTGCATTGCCGCTTAAATTCATATCCAAATTAACAGACAACGAAGCCATTCGTTTGCCTACAATATGCTCACTAGCAACGTTACTCAATTTACTAATGATTGCATCAACAGATAAAGTTTCAACATCTACGTTAAAATATAATTGCTGAACTGCTTTGCTAAACGGTATAGTTTGACACATGGTAATTAAGGGAATAGAAAGTATTATTATTGTTATGCGATACATCTTATAGTAAAGTTTTAGATTTCATAAACTGGAAAGACCAAAGCCTACAAACTTAAATTGATACTTTCCTTTGACTATCTTATACATCGCTCGCCTATGTGTGTATTGTACCTTTCGAATGCCGGCATATCTCGTTATTGAAGGCGACCAACTAACGTCATAAGTTGTTATCAAAGTAAGCGAAGGGTTATAATTTCCTGTGGCAATGTCGCCAGCATGTTTTGCAGCAAGGTTATCAATGTGCCCCTTAATTTGTGCATCATTAGATGAAAGATATATCCCCCTTCCGCTATTTTGTTTTACTTCATAACCACTGCCTTCACTAACCCATTTAATCTTTACAGAACAAATCCAGCAATCATCATTTAGGTCATAAAAATCATCAGAAACAAAATCTGGTTTAGAGTTCCTGCCTGTTCCTTCTGTCCATACCTTGCCTGCTCGCCTAAAATTCAATTCTTTAGTTTGTACAGGGTAACTTGACGTCATGTAATCCTCATAAATGTTTTCAAACTGCTCTCCCAAGTTATTTTCTGTCGGGCTTATTCCTTTAGATTGCGTATAGGTAATTAAATCTGATTTGTAAAAGGGCTTCCAATCATCATCACCGCCTTTAAAACTCGCAAGCTGTGCAATACTATTCGCCGTGCTTGCTACGCTAAGCGCAAGCGAAGCAATGTCCAACCCCGCCATTCCCGCCTTGGCCACACTACCACCTGCACTTACCAACGACGGCAATTTCGGTAACAAGTTACCAGCAAAGGAAGTAGCCATGGATAGCGTCTTTCCAGTACCAGCTGCTAAACGCATGGCTTGCGCTGGTTGCGCTAGGCTCACTCCCCCACTCGGATCCACCATATTCACCGGGTCATTCCCGATACCCACATACCCACTCAAAAATTGGTCGTAAGGGTCGTTTTGTAGGAACCGCCCCGTTTGTGCATCGTAACTGCGGAGTTCAAAATCACTCCACCCCAAATCATCATCAAACTCGCTAAAATCGCCTTGGTACAGGTAGTGGTTGTTTGGCGCACCAAAGGCCTTGCTGCTGAGAGCAGCTATTTTGAGGCCGTAGGCGTAGAAGTGGTTTTCTTCGATGATGCGGCCACGGTCGTGCCTTACTTGCAGGTTGTCAAAGAACACATTTTCATTGCTCTCGTTAGATATGTACACAAATACATATCCATTTTTCGGAGCCTTTATATTGAGCAGCGCTAATGGAGGCGCATTATCACCAGCTTGCTGCACCCTTTGCGATGTACTCCCTTCCGAAACAAATGTAAATCTTTCGTCGAAAAACACCACATTTAAATACGCTTTGGGTTTATCACCGCTTGGGCTGGTTATATCGGGCGCAATAATTTGGCTGAACGCGGTGCCGGTGTTGAGGTTGCCCGTAATGGCTGTGCTGGCATTTTTTACCGTGCTGGTGGTGGCGGGTGCACCAACAATGGCACCACCAAGCATAGACAGTACATTGCCAAATACATTGCTGCCACTGCTGTTTACCACCGCGCTTTGGTAGTAATACTGTACGGTGGTGCTTAGCTGGTCGCCCGCCATCACTTTCAACAGTTGGTTGGGGCCGGTTTTGTTGATGCTGTTTAGGCGGCTTATCTGCTGGCTGGTATTGCTGGCCCAGCCGGGGGCGGTGCTTTTGGGTACGCGGGTGGCTGCCGTGGCTGCGCCAAACATGCCTTCCTCTACGCTGCCGCGCCCACTGGCGGTTTCCATGCTGGCGGTGGCGCGGCTCCATTGCGTTTCCTCCGTCAGTATCATGCGGGTGTCGTGCCGCTGGTCGGTTATAAAGTAGTCAATGCTGCCCTGCTTGCCTTCGGGTAGGGTTAGGTTGCCGGCCAGGCTAAAGGCGTCGAGGCCGTTGTCGTCGTTTCTGGGGGTTACGGGGCGTATGCGGCCTTCTTCAAAGCTGATGAACTGTAGCACCGCACTGCCATCGGTATGGGTTTGCTCGTACAGATACTCGCCCAGGTAGGTGGTGGTTTTGGTGGCGGTGCTGGTGCTGCTTATAAACTGGCGGCGCAGCTTGCTGCCATCGGCATCATAGGTTATTTTAATGGTGCCTTTGCCGTCTATTTTTATTTCTTCGGGCTTGTCGAGGTGGTTGTAGCGTATGCCGGATGTACCTGCCAGGTTTTTGATGTCTTTGTTAAGGTCGGCTATGAGGTTGCCGTTGTCGTCATAGACATAATCGTTGCCGGTGCCATTGGTGCCGTCTTTAAAATCGCCGTTTACGCCATTTTGGGTGGCGGTAATGGTGGTAAGGTCTTGCACTTTCAGCAGCTTGTTGCTAAAGCTGGTGTAGGTGTAACGTAGGTCGTCAATGGTTTGGGCGGTTTGGTTGCCCATTATTACGCCACGCTGTGTCATGGCAAGGATGTTGCCGTTGAGGTCGTATTCTATTTTGCCCGTGTGGCTACTGGTGCTAAAATCGAGTTGGGTGTTGCTCCACGCGCTGCTGCCTACGGCTTTTTCGTAAAACAGGGCTTGGCTGAGGCGTCCGGCATTATCGTAGCTGTAGTCAAATTTACGCTGGTTGTCGTCGCCCATGGTATTCCACACCTGCCCCGCCATTTGGCCGTTTAGGCGGGTGCCGCTTACCAGCCCCTCGTTTTTATCGTAGGCCATATAGCTACCAAAAAAGTGCCGCCACTTGTCGTAGCCGGGGGCTTTTAGGGCGTAGTCTTTGTTTTGGCCTATGAGGGTACCTTGAATGTTATATGTGTAGTCGATGCTTTCGAGGCCGCCGCTAGTGGGGCCCATGCCTGCTACCGGATGTACATAATTGGGATCCAACACCTTGGTTTTCAGCCGGCCCATATCGTCGTAGGCATAGCTGGCAATGGTGCGGGGGCTGTTGGTGCCAAAGGTTTTGTGGGTGCTGGTGGTGCGGCCTATTTTATCGAAGCTATAGCTGGTTTTTATGGCATAGCCGTTTAGCGCACCACCGGGCATGGCGTGGCGGCTGTGGGTGGCCAGCAGGCGGCCATCCCAGCCATACTGGCTAGTGGCCACATCGTAGGCCAGGGTTATGTTTTGGTCTATGCTTTGTATGGGCAGGCCATCTTCGTCGTAGTAAACCGTGCTGCTTAAAAACTGTGCGCTGCCCAGCACGCGGGTAAGGCTGCCCGTGGGCATGCCGGTGGTGCGGCCGGTTTTTACAATGGGTTGTGCCGTGTGGCCCG
>RDXD01000335.1 GCA_004292575.1 Bacteroidota bacterium | reverse complement strand
GTATGTGGCCCCACACCTGCAGTAGTGCGTAACACAACGGTGGGTTCTACTACCGCGGTTTTCTGGAATTTTGATTATGAAAATAATCGCTTCGCCTACACCCTATCGGCAAGCTGGAACTATATGAAGGACACGGTCTATACCGTTTCGATGGTGGCTGTGAATGGAACCTGCCGCGATACGATTACTAAAAAGGACTTTTTTAATGTGTTACCACCCTTTCCCCGCATCACATCTGTTGTAAATACTTGTAATGGCACAAGGGGCGAAGTAACTTTTACCCATGAAACCATTAAAGGCATTAGTGGCACGTGGGATTTTGGCAATGGAAATACGGCGCCTTTTAACCCCGCTCAAAAAGACATAAAACACACCTATACAGCCACCGGCCAATATAATGTTTCCCTTACGGTTACCAATGGCAGTTGTACCATTAGTGATAGTAAGCCCGTGTTTGTTTTATTGAAACAAAAACCATTGTTAAACACAGACCGGGCTGATGCTTGTGCCAACGAATCGTTTGGTTTTAGCCTTACCAATATCGAAACCAACCCATACCCCACCAACAGTTTTGATAGGTATTATTTTAAACGATGGGAATACGGCAATGGCTCTGAGTTTAATGGATCTTATCAAAAACAATGGAATTTTCAATGGGTAAATAATGTAAACGGAACCGCGGTATCCAGAGACAACAAAAGCAATAATATTCGCATCATTTTTACATCGGCATTTTTTAACTGTGATGATACCAGTAGTTATACACCGCTTACATTTAAAGGTGCAAATGCAGGATATGAAATTGTTACCGATAAACGTTGCTGGCAATTACCGGTAGTATTTCGTGATACATCGAAGGCATTTGGCACCAGTGCCATTACAAGTCGGCTCTGGAATTTTGGTGACGGAAAAACACTGTCAACCACAGCGGGCGGCCTTGTTTCACACCAATATGCCAACCCCGGCACCTATCGGGTTTCGCTTGAAATTACCGATGCCGGCGGTTGCCGAATAAGCACTACTTCCTCTACCGATGTGGTGGTTAGCGGCCCCAAAGCAGCATTTAGCATGAGCGGATACCAAGTGCCGCTGAACGAAACCATTTACTTCTATAACAATACCAACACAACCAATAGCAACAATACCCAATACCAATGGTCGTTTGGCGATGGAACGGGTAGCACAGATTTTTATCCCAATCACACCTACCCTGTGGCGGGAACTTACCGCATTCGTTTAATTGCCAGCAACCCGCAAACAGGTTGTGCCGATACGGCGTATCAAACCCTATTGGTACGCCCCTTTAATACCAGGTTCCAAATGCAGCAGCGCTTTGTAGAAAGTGGTGGATGCCCGCCGGTATTGGTTAATTTTAATAATACAAGCTTTGGCGGGGTGCGTTATGAGTGGGATTTTGGGGATGGAACTGGTTCTGAAGCATCTTCGGCAAGTAAGGTCTATCGCCTTCCCGGAAAATATATGGTGAAGCTAAAAGTATATGGTTTCAATGGGCTCGAAGGGGAATACTTCGACTCGGTATTGATTGGTGTACCGCAAGCAAGTTTTATGGCCGATCCATTGTTTGGCTGCACATCGCAAGGCATACAGTTTAAGGGTACGGGAAAAGATGTAAGAAATTATTTATGGGATTATGGCGATGGAACTACCACAACCATTTCAGCCAATCAGACTTTTCACAGTTACGCTACACCCGGGGTGTATCAGCCACGCTTGCTAGCCATTGATAGCAATGGTTGCACCATCCCGGTGAATACCCCTGATAAAATTGTAATTGATTCTTTATTTATCCGCTTTAATGGTCTGCCCAAAAGCATTTGCGACTCGGCCACCATTAATTTGGTACCCGAGGTAATAAGCGTGGGCGGCAATGTGGATGCCGCAAGCTATGTGTACCAATGGCGCATTACGCATAGCGGACAAACCACCACCATTAATACCCGCAATGCTATTTTCACCTTTAACAAGCCGGGGAAATACCTGCTCACGTACAATGTGAAATCGCCGTTTGGTTGCGACAAAACCATAACCGATAGCATTTTTGTGGTGCAGGGCGTAAAAGCTATTATAACCGCCCCAGACAATGCCTGTATTGCAACAATGGTTACCCTTGCCGGCAGCACATCGCAGCCCGTAGCAGGTACAAGTTGGAAATGGAATTTTGGCAATGGAAGCACCAGCCTTTTACAAACCCCTCCGGCACAATTGTACAACCAAGTAGGCAATTATAATATTTCACTTATTACGGGTATTGGCAACTGTTTTGACACTGCACAGCACACGCTTATTATTCATCCTAACCCTATTCTTACCATTTCGAACCGAACGCCCATATCCTGCCTTGGCAGTGGCGTTCAACTTATTGTAAGTGGGGCAGCCACTTACCAATGGACACCTGCTGCCGGCTTAAGCAATACAACCATAGCCAATCCGCTGGCTAATCCACTTAATAATACCTTATACAGATTGCAAGCAAAATCGGCACAGGGCTGTATTTCCAACGATTCGGTTGAAGTAAGGGTGGCTAAGCCATTTACCATAACCGCTAGCCCCACCAATGCTGAAATTTGCATTGGTACGTTGGTAAACTTAACAGCAACTGGTGCAAGCCAATACCAATGGATAAACAACACTGTAGGCCTTAGCAATGCTGCAATCGCCAATCCAACGGCAACTCCCGCGGCATCGGTTGTGTACACGGTAGTAGGCCGCGATAATGTAAACTGTTTCGCTGATACGGCAAAAATTTCAATTGTTGTAAATCCGTTGCCCACCATCAATGCTGGCCCCGACCAGCAGGTGACTGCAGGCAGTACGGTAACCCTTCAAACCAATGCATCAGCCAATGTGGTAAGTTATGCGTGGAGCCCTACTACTTTTTTAAGTTGCGCCAATTGCCCACAGCCCACCGTAAAACCGCTGTACCCTGTTACCTATACTGTAAAAGCACTATCCGATAAAGGCTGCGTGGCTTTAGATACCATAAAGGTTACACTCGAATGCGGAAAATCGTTTTACTTGCCCAGTGGGTTTACGCCCAATGGCGATGGATTGAACGACCGCTTTTATGTACTCGGGGGTGGTGGAACTGTAAAAAGTTTCCGGATATTCAACCGTTGGGGGAAGGTGATGTTTGAACGAAGGGAAGTAGCCGTAAATGATAGCAACAACGGTTGGGACGGCCGCTTTGAAGGTGAACCCCAACCCACCGGTTCCTACGCATATCATGCCGTGCTCACCTGCTTTGATGGCAGCCTATTTGAGTATAAGGGAACCATTACACTTGTGCGGTAAACAGTTACTTTGTAAAAGCATCTGACGTTCTTGGTTCAAAAGCATTTTGTGTGAAGTTTTTTACTTTTAAATACCAAAAATTATTACAGCTGTGTAAAAATTAATTGTTTGAATAACATTGCAAAAAACCGAAAACGAAATAATGAAGAAAATAGAATTGGATGCGTTTTCTAATAGCATGGCTCTTGAAATGGGCTTGAAAATTGTAGATGTTGCAAAAAGCCGAGGCCAACATATAGCAGTTGAGATAAGTAGGCTAAATCATACGGTGTTTTTTTACATTGACGATAACCTTACCGTTGACAAGCACAATTGGCTTAGGCGAAAAGCAAATGTGGCAAAACAATTTGAAGAGAGTTCCCTAAGTGTAAAAAACGACCTGAAGGAAGGCAACATGACATTGGAAAAAACTTTTGGACTTGACGAGAAAGATTTTGTTGCAAAAGGCGGGTCAATACCAATTTTTATAACCGGTGGAGGAATGATAGCTACCATAACCGTATCGGGGCTGCACCATGAGGAAGACCATAAAATAATTATTGACGCCCTGCAAGGAAAATACTTTTAAATAAGACAAGCTGCCCCTAATTGATTAAGCAAGCAGAATT
>RDXD01000405.1 GCA_004292575.1 Bacteroidota bacterium | reverse complement strand
GTTTGCCGAGAGCGACATCATTTCGTTACACTGCCCGCTAAACGAGCAAACCCATCACATTATAAATGCCGAAGCGCTAACCATCATGAAGCCAGGTGTGGTGTTGATCAATACCAGTAGGGGCGGATTGGTAGATACAAAAGCTGCCATTAAATCACTAAAGTCCGGCAATTTGGGAGGGCTTGGTATAGATGTTTATGAGCAGGAAGAGAAGCTGTTTTTTAGAGACCTGAGCGGCGATATTATTCAGGATGATACCATTCAGCGGCTAATGAGTTTCCCCAATGTGCTGGTAACGGCCCATCAGGCGTTTTTTACGCAAGAGGCACTAACCCAAATAGCCCAGATAACGCTGGGCAATGTAAAGGCCTTTAAAGCCGGCGAAAGCAAAAACCGGGTGCAATAGTTGGCTTAGGCAAAATTTGCGCTGGCTGCTTTGCGCTAGGGTATTTTTATGTTGAATCGGCCATTTTTAACGTAAACAGTATCGCCTGCTTGGCTGTAAGCATAGCCGTAAAATCGGCCTACTGCCACGCCCGTTTGATGCACATAGCGGTCAATGATCACGGTCATGGGTAGGCTGCGGCGGCCCTGTAATATGTAGGGGTCGGTAGTTGCCGATAGATTGTTGTAGTAATAAAATGCCAGCCGATTGGTGCTTATATTTTCAAGGTCGCGGTTAAACACAATGGGCGAAAAAAAAGTGTTGAGGATAAGGCCCGAATCGGCTGAGCAAGCCGATGGGCCAAAAAAGGTGAAGGCATCCCGCTCGGGCGTTATTACGGCTCGGGTAAACGAACCGCAACAAGTGGTGCTGTAAAACTGAAGGCTCCAAGTATTGCTGGCCACCCCAAAACTGGCATTGCATTGGTAGCAGTAAGGCAGGGTAAATGGTGGCCTAACTACACTATCGGGCCTAATTAAAGCCGTGTCGCGCCGGGTGGCACCACCTTCGTAACTATACTCTTTTGCGCAGCCCATCCAGCTGGTGGCATAAAGCCCTAGGGTTGTTAGTGCCCAAAATCCTATTTTCGAAACATGCCGCATTTCCGCATAAAGTTAAATGCTTTGATTTTGTGATGCGGTAATTTTAAAGTCCAGGGTTTAGCCATTCCAGCTTTACTTCATCCATTGTTTTTGCACCATCAAAATACGCGGCTAGTTTTCCCATTACAGCCTCCACCATGGCATCGGGGCAGCTGGCACCGCTGGTAAGCATAATGGTAACCGGCCCATTTGCCTGCGGTAAGTAGCCCTCGGTTTCAAGCGCTTGCTTCTGCCGCCAATCAAAGTGTTTTATGCGTGTGGCAGAGGTTATTTCTTCATCTGAGCTAATGTAGTATGTGGGCAATTTATGCTCGCACAGCTCTACCAAGTGGCTGGTGTTGCTGCTGTTGTAGCCGCCCACCACAATGGCCAAATCGGCGCTGTGCTCAAGCAAGCCCACCACGGCGGTTTGGTTGTCGTTGGTGGCATAGCAAAGGGTATCGCGTGTATCGGCAAAACGCTCGGCGGTATTTTGTTCCGTTAGGCCAAAATGCTGCACCATCAGGTTTTTAAGGTAGTCGGCAATGGCTTGGGTGTCGGTGGCCAGTTGTGTGGTTTGGTTTATAACGCCCAACCGTTGCAGGTCTTTGCTGGCATCAAACCCGGTGCTGTAGCGTCCTTCAAATTCGGCATAAAATTCAGCAACTGGTTTTTGACCCGTAATGTATAGTCCCAGTGCCACAGTTTCGGCCATGTTGTTTACAATAACGGTGGCTGCATTAGCGGCACTGCGGCTAAATGTGGCACGGGTTTCCTCGTGTGTGGGCTTGCCGTGTACCACCAAGCTGTAGCCTTTGGAGGCCAGTGCCTCGCCCCGGTTCCATACTTTTTCCACAAATGGGCAGGTGGTGTTGTATTGCTCCACGGCTATGCCACGCTCGGCAAGCATCTTTTCCATAGCCAAGGTGGTGCCAAATGCAGGTATAATTACAACATCGTTACTGGTTACGCTTTCTAAAGGTATCAGCGGTCGGCCATAAGTATCTTGTAAAAACTGCAACCCCAGCGCCTGCAAATCGGCATTTACCGTGGGATTGTGTATCATTTCACTCAATAAAAAAATACGCTTACCGGGGTTTTCTTCAATGCAGCGGTAGGCAATTTCAATGGCATTTTCTACGCCATAGCAAAAGCCAAAATGGCGAGCCAGCAAAAATACCACGGGGCCAAAATCAACCCGTGTGGGCGAAAAGTCTTTTTTTAGTTTGTCTTGCAACCGACGCTTGTTTTTAATGGCACTTATCAGTGGGCTTCGGTAAGCAGATGGAACATTGAATTGTTTCATGTGTTTATTTTTTATGCATCTCTATGGCTGTAGAGACTTTTTTAATGGTTGTAGGCCCGCTTTATTGGGTTCGGCAGGGCTTCATTAGCCAACCAACTGCGCTGGGGGTATTGCAGCTGGGCGGTATTTTATGGGGTTGTCTTGGCTGCATTTCAACCGTTTTGGAGCCTGATTTTAACAATTTGGGGAAAAATTAAATAACCATGTGTGCCGGGCTTGAGGTGGCGGGCGAACAATTTTAACTAGGCAAAGATAAGGCCACACTTGGCCAACTGGCCGTTTGTGGAGTGTTGGCGTGCCATGCGCTTACAGCCGCTTATGGTAATGTAATGTAATGTTGCCCCCCTTCGTATTGCTGTTCAAGCGCAGCCAAAATGGTGTTTACATGGGCAGGGTTGTCTAAAAAGTTGGCATTTGAGGCATCTACAAACAGTGTGGTTATGTTGTGTTGCTTTATGTAGTGGGTGTAGGTTTCTTGTATGTTAAACAAATACGCATCAGGAATGGCTTGCTCATAAGTTCGGTTTCTGCGCTTAATGTTTTGCTGCAGTTTACTTACCGGGGCGTGCAGGTAAATCAGCAGTTGGGGCTGTATAATTTGGGCATTAATGATGTCGTAGAGTTTTTGATACAGTCGAAACTCTTCTTCGGGCAGGTTTACTTTGGCAAATAGCAGGCATTTGGTAAACAGGTAATCGCTTACGGTTACGGTTTGAAACAGGTCGCGGGTGTGCAGCAGTTCCTTTAGCTGCTTGTAGCGTTCTGCCAAAAAAAACAACTCCAGCGGAAAAGCATATTGCTGCGGGTTTTGGTAAAATTTTGGCAAGAAAGGGTTGTCGGCAAACTCCTCGAGCACCAGTCTTGCGTTCAATTTTTTGCTTAGCAGGTGCGCCAGCGTAGTTTTGCCCGCGCCTATATTGCCTTCAATGGTGATGTAATGATACTGCATTGCTGCTTTATTGCCTTTTGATGGGTACGGTAGAATTATTAAAAAAGACAAGCCATTTATGGCTCTAGGCCATGAAATTAATTGGTGAGATGCATTGGTGGGTTAAAACTTTTTCACATTTAACGGGTCGGGACAGTTTTGCAGCAGTTGGCCAACGGTTGCGTGCAATATAGGGTGTAGTAATTGGGGGGCCAGCTCGGCTAGCGGCACCAATACAAAACGGCGCAAGTGTAAAGCCGGGTGTGGTATGGTTAACGAGGGGCTGTTTATGATGGCGTCATCGTAAAACAGCAAGTCTATATCAATGGTACGTGCACCGTACTTAATTAGGCGCTTTCGCCCCATTTCAGCTTCAATGGCCATAACAGTTTGGAGTACCGCTTGGGCAGGCAACACCGTGCTTACCAGTAACACCTGGTTTAAAAATGCTGGCTGGTTCACCAGGCCCCAAGCGGCCGTTTCGTACACCGAGGAGCACTGCACCACGCTGCCTACCTTGGCAGCTATGGCGGCCTCGGCACGCTTTAAATTTTCCAAACGGTTACCCATGTTTCCGCCCGTAAGCAAATACACCTCGCTCATCATCATTATACGCTTTGCGGCGGTAAATATCTTTACTTTGCAGCCCCGAACGATAACTCATTTTCGGCGCTTGAATGGCCGCTGGTGGCACAGCCTACGCAAATGGTGTACCCCTTGCCAACGCCCTAAGGCCACTCGCCTTACTCACTTTTTATTTTGATTTTTAAATGCGTACTTTTTTTAAATTCTTTTTTGCAAGCCTAGCCGCTTCTGTGCTACTGTTGGTGATTTTGTTGGCACTGGGGGTGAAATTGGTAAGTGCCGTGGCCGAGCCCGAATTGCCAGAGTTGAAGTCTAACGCAGTGTTGCGGATAGACCTATCAGCACCCATTTTAGAACAAGGTATGGAAAGCGGCTTGGATTTTCCGGAAGGAAAAACGCCGCAGGTAAACGGCCTTTTCGATATGGTAAGGGCCATAAAGCAAGCTGCTACCGATGATGGCATAAAGGCATTGTATTTGTATTGCAACGGGGATGGTGCCGGATATGCCAGCAATGCCGAGCTACGCGAAGCCTTGGTATATTTTAAGACGAAAAAGAAAACCATTTACGCCTTTGCCGAGAATTTAACACAGCGCGGCTACGAGTTGGCCAACGTGGCCGAAAAGATTTATGTGATGCCCATGGGGAAAATGGACTGGTTGGGCTACGGACTAGACCTCACTTTTTTTAAAGGCACGCTCGATAAGCTAGAGGTGGAACCCCAAATTATATATGCCGGAAAGTTTAAAAGCTTTACCGAGCCATTTAGGCTGCAAAGCATGAGTAGCGAAAATCGGCTTCAGCTCACCCAGTTTGTGGAGGCTGTTTATGGCAGTCTTTTAAACAACACTGCTACAGCTCGAGGCTTAGATAGCAGCACGCTGCGTAGGCTGGCCAACACCTGGGGCATCAAGTCGGTGGAAGATGCGGTAAGCAACGGTCTTATAACCGCTGCCCGATACGACGATGAAGTAAAAAGCGACATCAAAAGTCAGCTGGGGCTAAAGCCGGGCGACAAAATCAATTTCATATCTGTAACAGATTACATAAAGCTTGGCACTTGGAACAGCAATACCTCTGCTAACAAGATAGCGCTTATTTACGCCGAAGGCGATATTGTAGATGGCAAAACAGATGGTGGGCAGGTTGGTGGCGAAACCTACAGCCTGCTGCTGCGCAAAGCCCGATTTGACAGTAGCATAAAAGCGGTGGTGCTAAGGGTAAACTCGCCCGGTGGAAGTGCCGTGGCCAGTGAGGCTATTTGGCGCGAGGTGGGCTTGTGCAGAAAGGTGAAGCCAGTGGTGGTAAGCATGGGCGACTATGCAGCCAGCGGGGGCTACTACATCAGTTGTGCTGCCGACTCTATTTTTGCCCAACCCAGTACGCTAACCGGTTCTATTGGTGTTTTTATTATGTATTTTAATGCCCAAAAAATGTTTAACAACAAGCTGGGCGTAAGCTTTGACGGGGTAAAAACCGGCCCTTATGCCGATTTTGGTAGTATTTCTCGCCCCATGACCGAAGCCGAAAAAAGCCATGCCCAAGTTGAGGTAGATGCCATTTATGCCAATTTTTTACAACGCGTAGCCGACGGCAGAAAACTACGGGTGTCGGCAGTGGACAGCATTAGCCAGGGCCGTGTGTGGAGCGGTAAGGCAGCCTTAGCTATTGGCTTGGTAGATAAAATGGGCGGTTTGCAAGATGCTATAGACTGCGCTGCCCGCATGGCCAAGGTTAGCGACTACGAGCTGCGCGAGTGGCCTTTTGTAAAGTCGTTTTGGGAAAAACTATCAAGCGAAACGGACGCATCGCCAACCATTGGGGGGTATGCTCTGCAACAGCAAATAGGCAAACAAAACTTTGCACTTTTGCAACAAATGAAAGCCTTTCAGGCCATGGCCGGGGTGCCGCAAATGCGGTTGCCGTTTGCCCTAAAGCCATAGCCCATTTAGCTTGGTAGCTTATGCATCAACCGCTGGTCTATGGCGTAGGGTAGGGCATTAGGCACACGTAGTGCCTTAAAGTGGGCCGATTGTGGATTAAGTACAACATTAAATTCTGAGGGTACTATTGCAGATGGCACCACAAAGCCCAAAATGGAAACATCTTGCAGTATTTGCTGGCCAAGCCACTGCGTATAGGTAAAGTCTTCCATCCAGCTGGTGGGTAGTTTGGCACCTTCAATGATGTACAAATGTTGGGTTTGCAGCACGGGTATGGTTAGCAGGCAAAGGTCTTGCATGTGCTCGGTAGCCCGCGCATGCACAAACTTTTCGAGCAACGCCAGCGATATACTTGCACTCGTATATAAGCAAGGCGTGCCTTTGGGATTCCATCGGCCGGGATAGCGTTGCGCGCCAATACCCGTGGTGTCATTTGCGTAGGCTTTACCGGCCAGCCTATATAGCATCATATGTATACGCCATGGGCCATGCGGCCAATTTCATCTTCAATAAGGCGGGTGCCCCAAAACGTTTGCAAAGCACTAAAATGCAGCGGCTTACCCAAAACCATTTTTGGTTGCCGCAGCCAAGCTTCAAATGCAGCCCCCGACCCAAAAACCGAAATGCCAAACCCAATAACCCGGGCAAGCTGCTGCAGATGCTCTGCGTGTAAGCCGCCAAACGCTGTACCCTGCTTGAGGTAGCGCTGCAAGGTTTTTAGACTAATGTTGAGGATGGCGGCCCATTCGGCCTGACTAAAGCCAACCAACTTCTGCACTGCTTCGAAACGGGCAATGCTGTACTGCTGTTGTTGCGGCTCGGTTAGGTACAGCATTTGGGGCTCCTCGGCCATGGGCAAGTGCTGCTGTGGCTCGGGGTAGGTATAACTTATATTGGCCATTTGGAGATAATTGACACAAAGATAAACGTCTTTTGTCTTCGTGTTCATGTTTTGCCAGTTTTTTTCTGCTTTGAGTTTTTTAACCAATAGTTTTGGCCCAAACTGTTGCATGGAACGCTCTTACAATCAAATTACGGCTATGCTTGCCATTACCAAGGGTGCGCTCAAAGCCATTTTGCGCAGTCCGTCGGCGGTGGTATTCAGCATAGCATTTCCCCTTATTTTTATTTTGGTGTTTGGCTTTTTGGGCAGCGGCGGTAGTTTTAGTTTAAAAATTGCTTTTTCGCCCAAAAGTGACACCCTTAATGCCCTGTACGCCGGCATTAATATGGTGAACGAAATAAAGATAGTGCGCAAGCCGGAGGCCGAAATTCAAGATGATTTAACCAAGGGAAGGCTGCTGGCTGTGTTGGATATACAGCCCCAAGCCGACAGCAATGCCAAGGCCAAATATGCCGTAAATATAAAAAGCAGCGATGCCAGTGATAAGCAGCGCCTACCCCTACTAAAGCTAATTCTGCAGTCCATTATTTCCGGGGTAGAGCAGCAGCAGGCAGACGTACAATCTTTTGCCGCCATCAACAACCAAATAGAAGAAGTAAAAGGGCGTAAGTATCGCAATATCGATTTTATTTTACCCGGACAACTGGGCTTTTCGCTGCTGAGTAGCGGTGTATTTGGCGTTGCATTTTTGTTTTTTAATTTGCGACAAACGCTGGTGCTTAAAAGGTTTTATGCCACACCCATAAGGCGCGGCTACATTGTGCTTGGCGAAGGGCTTGCCCGTGTTATTTTCCAAATGATGACTGCCGTTATTATTATTGGGCTGGGCTACTTTGCATTCAGTTTTACGCTTGTAAACGGATGGGTTACGTTTTTAGAAATCATGGTGCTTAGCTTTTTGGCACTGTTGGTAAGCATGGGTTTTGGCTTTATTGTAAGCAGCCTGGCGCCAAATGAATCGTCTATTCCACCATTTGCAAACCTCATTACCCTGCCACAGTTTCTACTGGCCGGTACGTTTTTTAGCATCGATGCCTTTCCCCAATGGCTACAACCACTTTGCCGTATTTTGCCGCTTACTTATTTTAACGATGCCATGCGTAAAATAGCCTTTGAAGGCACGCACTTATTGGGTTGCGCAAAGGAAATAGGCATACTCATGCTTTGGGGCGTAGTGGTGTACGCCATTGCCATAAAAGTGTTTAAGTGGGAGTAAAGTGCCGCCGCCCGTTTGCCCATGATGGGTTTACTTTGCAGCTGGCTTGCACAAAAATGTGCGCCTGCTTTGGAAAATGAAATACGGAAAATTGGTTCTTATTAGCATCGTGGTATTTTACCTGTTATTTTGGGCCTTTACGTTGTTATTTCCTGGCGATACCGTGGTAAGCCGTGTAACCACACTACCCCTAAGCCAGCAAGCCGTGCGGGGTAAGTTTGATGCTGGCGCCAGTTTTTTGCAGCAGTGGCTGGTAACTCCGCAGCCCAACATCAACATTAAAACCGGCTCCACCAGCTTTTACCCCAACAACCTGCTTAATGCCGAGCGGCAGCCCGGTGCCGACACCATTTTTTTTGCCATTAGCCGCCCTGGCAGTAAGGCCATAAATGGCGGTGTGGCGCTTTATCCGCTTAGTGCCGATAGTACACTTGCCCAGCTTTTTTATGTGTTTAATACGCCTTGGTACAAGCCATGGGACAAAATGGCCACCATGATGAACGATAAACGCTATGGCCAGGGCATGGATAGCGCATTAGTACTCTTACAGCGCCAGCTTACCCCGTAGCCTAAGCAACGGGCACAAAAAAGCCCTTTCTTGGGAGAAAGGGCTTTTTTGAATGTGGCCTGCTAACTAAACGTGTTAGAAGCTTGGGTCGGGGGGCGTATTGGGGTTGTTATCGCGTTCGCGAAAAGGGTAGGGCAAAAGATTGCGCTTGCGCTCGGAAATAGGACGGTTAAAGCGCCGCATATCTTCTAACTTAAGCCCGCTACCAAACAGCTCTATACAGCGGTTGCGATACACTTCGGTAAGCAATGCATCGGTGGTGGTGGCACCTGTGTAACCTGCCGCAAGGTTGGCACCTATACCATTAGCATCGGCCGATGGTGCTTGCCGCAGCACGGCATTAATAAGCGTAAGGGCATCGGCGGTGTTGGGTGTTGACTGCCTAAGTAGGCACTCCGCTTGAATCAAGCGCATTTCGTCGGCTATATACACCGGAATGGCCGTGGCAGGGGCGGTCCAAAAGCCCACAAACCTAAACCGAGGTGCAACCGTAGGGTTTACCGCCATGTAAAATGGTACGCGGGCATCGGCCAAATCGGGGCGCAAGCCTACTGGCAAGCCCATGGTGCTATCTATGGGCTGCACCAAATTATTGGTGCCGGTAGCACCTGCAAACACAGGGTTTGCAAACGCTGGCTCATAGTTGTAAACCGAACGTACGCTAAGATCAACGGCGGATGCACTGGTGCGTGCCAGCTCGAAATTGCCAGCAAACAAGGCGTAGCGAGCCCTTAGTGCATTAAGCGTATTCACAATGTTTATGCCCGCCATAATATCCGTACTAAAGTTGGCGGGAATGGGATTGCTCTGTATGTTGTTTAAGGCAGCCGTAATTAGGTTTACGGCTTTGTTATAGTTGGCCACCCGGTCAATAAAGGTTACGTTAACCACGCCGGCGGTGTCGGGTACCCTTTCCCAATACATACTCAACACGCCCATAGCCTGTGCTTTCAGCAGTGTGCCATAGCCTACTAGGCCGGCACTGTAACCTTTGTCGGGTAGGGTTTGCGCAGCTGCTATCACGTTGTTGGCTTCCCAAATGGTTTTGTGGCAAATGGTCCAAATGCTGGTAAGCAGGCCATTGGTGCCATCAACCGAGGCTCCGCCCTGCGACAATTGGAGCTCGGAGGCATTGCCCGCATTTACCAAAAACAACTCGTTGGTAAGCAAGCCGGTAGTGCTAAGGCTTTGCAGCGGAATGTTAAGGCTATAGGTGCGCTGTATGCCTGTGGCCACACCCACCATACCACGGGCTGTGGTAAAAACCTGCGCATCGGTGGCTGCGTTAGGATTGAGATAGTCTTTTTTGCACGACACCCCTGTGCTTGCTAAAACCACTACCGTGGAAGCCAGTGCAATCTGTTTTTTTATGATGTTCATAATTGAAGAATATTAAGGAGTTAAAAATTGGCTTGAACGGTAAAGCTGTAAGTGCGGGGAATGGGTACGTTGCCAAAATCGATGCCACGCAACAGGGTGCTTTGGCCTGCCGAGTTGGTTTCGGGGTCGTAGCCTTTGTAATTATCCCAGCTAATAAGGTTGCGGCCGCTTACCGAAAGGGTAAGGTTGTCGAAGCCCTTGAAGCGCCCAAGGCTATAGCTAAGGGCTATTTCGCGCAGCTTTACAAACGATCCATCATCAATACGCCATTCTTCAATGTTGTAGATGCCACTGTTGTTGGGGGCGTTGGCATTAAACGGACTAATAAAGCCCCTGGGCAATTGCCCCCTGTGTTCCAGTTCGGCCACCTTGCCGTTACCCACACCCTGGCGGGTTCTAAAGTCGGCATTCCATACCTCGGCACCCTCAAGGGCATCTATTTGAACACGGAAGCTTAGCTTTTTATACCTAAATTCATTGATGAGCGTGGTGGTATAATCGGGGTTAGGATCGCCGATGATGCGGCGTACCAAACCTGCGCTGTTGGGTACATTGCCATTGGCATCGCGGGCAACGGTATAAGCCAGCGGATCGGTGGTGGTATTTTGGGTACCTCTTTCTATTACGGGTATGCCATTAGCGTTAAGCACCAGGCCACCAAGGTTGGGCACGCCAGTACTGTTCATGCTAAACGAGCCGCCTGGCCGTGTGGCAAAAAAAGTGCCATAAAATACGCCCACAGGCTGCCCTTTTATAAGCGCAACGGGTGCGCCCGGGTTGGTGGCAAACTGGCTAAGGGCCTGCCCAATATTGCTTACCCTGTTGCGGTTGTGGTTAAAAATACCGGTAATTTCCCAGCTAAAGTTTTTCGATTGAAACGGTACGCCCGTCAGCACGAGTTCAAACCCCTTGTTTTCCATGCTGCCCAAGTTGTCGCGCAGGGTGGTAAAGCCCTGGCTTGGCGCAATAAAGCGGTTAATAAGCAGGTCGGTAACTTTTTTGTTGTACACGTTGGCCGTTAATCCAATCCGGCTACCCAAGAATGCCAAATCAAGCCCTACCTCCAATTCCTGCTGCCTTTCGGGCCTAACCTCTTGGTTAGCTCTGGCAGTACTAGAGTTAAGCGATGTGCGCCCACCAAAAGAGTTGGTTGAATAGGTATTAAACCTTTCGTAGGCTCCAATGCCGGTAAGGTTGCCGCTTTCGCCATAGGCTGCCCTTAGTTTAAACAGGTTCAACCAGCTGTCCCAACCCAGTTTTTCGAAATACTTGGTGCTGGTAACAACGTAGCTGGCACTGGCTTTAAGGTATATTTGGTTGCGTTGGTCGGGGCCAAACACGCTGGAACCATCACGCCTTATGGCACCGGTTACAAAAAGATGGTTCTTATACTTAAAGTTCTGTTGTAAGAAAAAGCCCGATATGGACAACTCGCTTCTATCATCGGCCAATGGCAACACGGTGCTGGCACCGGTAGCCGTTTGCACAAAGGGTGCCAAGCCGCGGCCTTGCACCAACGTGTAGTTGTTGCGCTCATATTGCTGGCTAAAGCCTACCTGTGTAACCGAGTTGAGCGATTTATTAATGTCGAAACTATAAGTGGCGTTTACATCGTGGTTGATGCCGAAAAACAAGTTGTTGGCGGCACTGGCATAGCCATTTCTGGTGGCATCAAGCGTAGCGCCCCCGCCAAAAGTGCCATCGCCTACATTGTAGGCAAACGGTGGCATATAGGTATTGCCAAATTGTGCGTAGTTGTCTATACCCATGGTGTAATCTAACGTAAAGCCCTTGAAGGGTTTTAGTTTGAAACCCAAATTGCTGATGATGCGGCTGGTGCGGTTGCGCTGCTCAAAGTCCTCAATTACTGAAATGGGATTTACGCGTCCGCGTTCGCCCACGGCTTGCAGTTGGCCCAAAGCATTACGCTGCCTAATGTTGTGAAAGTTGCCCAGAATGGTCATGGAGTTCATGGGCGAGAAAAAACTATTGCCATCAGGCTTCTCATTGGCCACACTGTTGGCATAGTTTATACCTACCGAAACCGATAGCTTACTGTTGATAACCTGGTCGAGATTGGTACGGAAGCTAAAGCGCTGAAAGTCGGTATTTCTTACTATGCCCTGGTTTAGGAAGTACGATCCAGACGCAAAATACTTGGTTTTATCGTTGCCGCCGCTTATTGAGATGTTGTTGTCGGTGCCACTTGCGGTTCTAAAAATATCGTCTTGATAGTCGTATCGGGTTACATTAAACACATCGGTGCGCAGCGCTGGCGGATTGCCTAAGAAGGTAAGATGCTCTTGGGTAAGCGCACCCGGCCCATCGGCGGGGCCGCCAAACTTAGTAGGGGCTTCGCTAAAATCGAGCCTTTTGCGCAGCGCACTGTTCATGTAGCTGGTGCTAAAGTTGATTTTTGGTTTACCACTTTGGCCACGTTTTGTAAAAATTTGAACCACACCACTGTTGGCCCGGCTTCCGTAGATGGCCGCTGCGGCTGCACCGTTCAGCACCTCTATGCGTTCAATATCGGCGGGGTTTATGTCAACCATCCTGTTTTGCCCAACCGTACCCACGGTGTTGGCACCATCATAGTTGCCCTGGGTGTTGGTTACACGGTTGGTGGCGTTGTTTACAATAACGCCGTCCACAATGTACAGTGGTTCGCTCGATCCGGAAATGGAGCTAATGCCCCGCAGCCGCACACTCATGCCGCCTGCCGGGTCGCCACTGTTTTGTGTAATTTGTGCGCCCGCAGTTTTGCCTTGTAGCGCCTGTAGCACATTGCCCGGTGCGCCTTTGGTAAGGTCCTCGGCTTTTACGGTAGCAATATAGCTGCCCAGTTGCTTTTTGGTGGTGCCACTGCTGGTACCCGTTACAATTACCTGGTCAAGGGCAAGTACATCTTCGGTCAGGCTTACATCGGTAGTCACCGAGTTGCCCGCCACGGTTATGCGTTTTTCGGTGGTTTTTAGGCCAATTGCCGAAAACACCAGTGTGTAACTGCCGGGAGAAATAGCAGCGGTAAACTGGTAGTTACCATCGGGGTCGGTGGCTGTGCCTCCGGCCACATTTCTAAGTACAACGGTGGCCCCGGGCACACCATTACCATTTAGGTCGGTTACCTTGCCTTTAAGGGTAACCTGAGCAGCCAGTGCGGCACTAAATAGCAGGAATAGTTGAAGCAGGCCGGCATGCAAAAACCGACTGCCGAAGCGTGTTTTAATCATAAGCAAATTTTGAGCGGGAAAGTTAGTATTTCTGCGTATAAAAACGCACAAAACGCCTTGTTTTTTTTATAAGACGGCACAATGTGCATTTTTATATGCGGCTTTGTGCAGTATTTTAAGTGCCAAAATGGGGTTGTAGCCACCAGGGCGGCTGTGTTGGCCATGCCTCGGTGGTCCTCTATCTGCACGTGGCTTGTCTTTTAAATACCCACATTTATAGGCAGCCGCGCAACAGCCTATGCAGCCGTCCAGCTGTAACGGCGGCAAATGATTGGACGGGAGTGGGGCCTTTGGGCTAACTTGCCATTTTAACATAAACTTATAAATGGCAAGTCTATGCACTTTGAGTCCATTATTCTAATCATCTTTTTTGCGTATTTCAGAAAAAATCTGCGCACCAAGACACTAACGCCCGAGTTGGATAAGCAGTTTGTGCTGGGGCTGGGCCTTTCAATAGGTATGGTGGTGTTGGAGTTGGTATTTCCACAAGTGCATGTGCTAACTCGGTGGGTGGCGCATGCGGCGGCTTTTGGCATTGCTTATACCTGCTTTCATACGCCAGCGCTAAAGCCAACACGCCCTATTTTGGTAGCTGTTTTGCCGCTATTGGTGGTAAATATGTTTGAACACCTGTTGGCCCTAGTAAGCCGAGCCACATTAAAACGGTGGGATAACGGCATCGAGATAGCCGAACTAGTAGCCACCTCATGGATGGTGATTATGTTAATTATAGGCCGACGTCAACGAAAGGCCCTGGCCAAAGCTCAAAAACTGGCCGAGGATAGAGAACGGGACCTTAAGCTTACCCAGTTGCTTAAAGATGAGCTTGAAATACAGGTAAACGAGCGCACAGCAGACCTACGTACACAAAAGGACGAGTTGGAAAATGCGCTCAATGAGTTGAAGTCGGCACAAGCACAGCTTATTCAAAGCGAAAAAATGGCCAGCCTCGGTGAGCTAACTGCCGGCATTGCCCACGAAATTCAGAATCCCTTAAATTTTGTAAACAACTTTAGCGAGGTAAGCAGCGAGTTGGTGATGGAATTGGTAGAAGAGCTTGAAAAGGGCAATGCAGATGAGGTAAAGGCAATTGCGGTAGACGTGGTGCAGAATTTACAGAAAATAAATTACCATGGCAAACGGGCCGGCGAAATCGTAAAAGGGATGCTGCAACACAGCCGAACCAGCAGTGGCAAAAAAGAACCCACCGACTTAAATGCCTTGTGTGATGAATATCTAAGATTGTCTTATCATGGCTTAAGAGCCAAAGACAAAACGTTTAACGCCACCTTAAAAACCCAGTTTGATAAAAGTCTATCTGTTGATGCCAAAGGTACCGGTAGTATTAATCTTATTCCGCAGGATATGGGAAGAGTGATTTTGAATTTGATAACCAACGCATTTTATGTGGTGAAAGAAAAAGCAAATAAAAAAATAGCGGGTTATGAGCCAACGGTTACGGTTACTACTAAAAGAACAAACGAGATGGTTGTGATTGAGGTTACCGACAACGGCAATGGCATCCCGCCAAAAATTCTCGATAAAATATTTCAACCATTCTTCACTACCAAGCCAACCGGCCAAGGAACTGGATTAGGATTGAGCTTGAGTTATGATATTGTAAAAGCACATGGTGGCGATTTGAAGGTGGAAACCAAAGAGGGAGAAGGGTCAACATTTAGTATTCAACTGCCAATTAACTAAAAATGAAAATATCAATAATAATATCTCTCCTTTTTTTGCTGCCACTATTTGCAACATCACAATCCATTCAAAAACCAGATAGCCTGCATCATGCATTGAAAATGGCCGAAAATGATACTGTCCGCATGATGACTCTCAATGCCCTATACGTACATTACGCGGAGAATAACAGAGATAGTGCCCTGTTTTATACGGAGTTGACATTGGAAATTGCCAAAAAAATAAAGCAACCACTTTGGACAGCAGGCTCATTATTAAACAAAGCTTACCTAGTGCAAAAGCAAGGAAACCTGTCATTGTCCTTTAAATTGATTAATGCGTCAATGGCTTTAGCAAAGGATGACAAGCATGAAAAGAACGTATTTGTACCCAAAAGTTCGAGGCGAGGTGCGGACCCTCATGAAATGCGTTTAAGCATATTAGGTGGAGGCTACCATCAGTTTGGCAATACCTACAGGCTAGCAGGGAATAACGAAAAAGCTATTGCCAGTTATAAAGAAGTTATTCGGATTGCGAAAGAAAACAAAAGCGAAACCGGCGCTGTAAATCCCAATATGAATATCGGCAGTATTTACTTCGATATGAACAAGCTGGATTCTGCAATGCTCTATACAAGAAACGCCATAAGCTTTTCCAATAGTTCAGGGTACAAAACTTACCAAGGCCTCATGCTAATGGTAATGGGCAAAATTTATTCAAAGCAGAAACAACTCGATTCGGCAAAATATTACTATAGGGAATCAATAATTGTAAGCAGGGAACAAGGCAATGTAGCGAGTGAGATAGCGGCAATCATTGCATTGGCGCAACTATACGAGGGTATGGCACAAACCGACTCTTTGCTTTATTATGCAAATGTCGGTTTTAGAATGGCTTCCAGACTAAAGGTAGGAGCACAGATAGCCAGCTCCGCTGAGCTCATTTCAAATGCTTTCAAACGTAAAGGTAATTTAGACAGCGCCTTAGCCTACCTGTCTATTTCAAAAATAATGGCAGATAGCCTGAATAAGGCGAAAACTGAAAAATTAACAGAGTTTCAAAATATCGGTTTTGAGGAGCAGATGCAATTGGAGAAAACAGCACAGGAAAATGTTGCCTATAAGAATAAAATCCGAACCATTGGACTTATAGCCGGTTTGGGTTTATTGTCAATACTTGTCTTTATATTTTTTCGTAACAACCGTCAAAAGCAAAAAGCAAATAAAGTTTTAGAAACAGCCCTAGCTAATTTGAAATCCACCCAATCTCAGCTCATTCAATCCGAAAAAATGGCGAGCCTTGGAGAACTCACTGCAGGTATTGCGCATGAAATTCAAAACCCGTTAAACTTTGTAAATAATTTTAGTGAAGTTAGCTCAGAGTTGGTTGATGAAATGAACGAAGAAATGAATAAAGGTAATTTGACCGATGCAAAAGAAATAGCCAACGACCTAAAACAAAATCTTGAAAAAATAAATCACCACGGTAAACGTGCCGCAGATATTGTAAAAGGGATGTTACAACACAACCGCAGTAGTAGTGGAGTTAAAGAACCAGCAGACATCAATGCTTTGTGTGATGAATACCTTCGCCTCTCCTATCACGGCCTACGTGCAAAAGACAAATCGTTTAATGCCAATATGAAAATAGATTTTGATGAAAGCATTGGTAACATCAACATTATTCCACAAGATATTGGAAGAGTGATTTTGAATTTAATTACCAATGCTTTTTATGCGGTGAATGAAAAATCAAAACAGAATATTGCGGGGTACGAGCCCACTGTTTCAATAAGCACAAAAAAAGTTGAGGATAAGGTAGAGGTCAAGGTTAAGGACAACGGCAGTGGCATACCACAAAAAATTCTCGATAAAATTTTTCAGCCTTTCTTTACCACCAAACCAACAGGACAAGGAACAGGTTTGGGATTGAGTTTGAGTTATGATATAGTAAAAGCGCATGGTGGAGAGTTGAAAGTGGAAACGAAAGAGGAGGAGGGATCAACATTTATTATTCAATTGCCATTATAAAGAGTACTATGAAAAATAGAAAATCATTTTTAAAATCAACATTTGTATTACTGCTGATTTTATTTTTTGGAGATTCAAACGCCCAGCAATCCCGGGTGGATTCTGCCATTACATTATTCAATAAAAGCAATACTACAAAAGGGCTTGACAGCCTCTCCTTCAAGGCTGCATTGGAACTTATAAGTACCGCCGTGTTAACAGATGTACTAATCAACCAAATTCAAAAATCTGCATTGCGGTTTAAGAAAGCCACCGATGAAGAACTCTGCTATTACATAAAAACAAGTATCTTCAGAAGTCTATCAACAACTGATAAGTTTAAAGCTATTGACTATGGGCATCAAAATTTAAAACAATTAGAGGCAACTCAAACTCCACAATCCAAGTTCTTATATCGTTACTTTCTTATGCTATTAAGAGTCCCATATCGTACATCTTCCAAGCTTGCAGAGGGTTTTCCATTTTATACAAAACAGCTCAATCAATTTAAATTGCAAAACGATTCCGCAGGCATTTCAGCCTGCTATTTTGTACTTGGAGGATTCTATCGGACAATTGGTTTGTATGAAACGGCCATTTATCATATGAAAAATTCTATCCGCTATGCTGATAGTAGTATAACAATTTACCGACCCTTTAACGAGGGTATTTATGAAGGAAAGCAAGCATGGATAAATAATACAGGAGCACTGGCCGAATACTATTTACTGAAAGGCAATTATGATGAAGCCATCAGTTATGCTTTCACAGCATTAAAAAAAGCAATTGACTTGAAAAAATCAATTACGATAAAATCGTATAGCAATACATTAGCTTATTACTTCTCATTATGGGGGACAGCAAAAATTCTGGCTAACCAACCGGATAGTTTAGATTATTACTTTCCAATAGTGGGCAGTTCTGCAATTCTCAATGAACATAAGGTGCTCGTTGCTCAAACCAAGGCTTTGTATAAAATGCAGATGAATCGTTTTGCAGAGGCAGATTCATTGTTTCAGTATTGCCAAAGAATGGATAGAGCCTATGCCATGGCGTCAGGTGTGTATTCAAATATTATTCAGCCCGACTATTATCTCGCTTTGTTGCGCATTAGGCAAAATAGATTTGAGGAAGCGGCTTCACTGGTTTTAATGGACATGGATCGTGTAAAAGTGAACCGATCAAATAAATTAAGAGGTTATAAATTGTTGGCAGAGATTTATCAGCAAACCGGAAAAGCCGAGAAAGCAAATCTGGCTTACCAGGCATTCATCAACCTAAAAGATAGTACACTGTCAGATCAGGAAAAATACCGAACCATCAGTTTTGAAACAGAGCAACAGATTACGGAAAATGAAATTGCTATTTCAAAGTTAGAAAGTGATAACAAAATATCTACTCAATCCCGGAATTTCACCATTGGTATTGCAGCCTTACTCTTCATACTTGCTGGAAGTATTTATTACCGGTTTCAATCCAAGAAGAAGGCGAATGCTGTATTGGAAAAAACATTGACAGATTTAAAATCAACCCAATCGCAGCTCATCTAATCCGAAAAAATGGCTTCGCTCGGTGAACTCACTGCAGGTATTGCACATGAAATACAAAACCCACTAAATTTTGTAAATAATTTTTCAGAAGTTAGCACTGAGTTAGTGGATGAAATGAAAGCTGAGTTTCAAAAAGGTGATACTGATGAAGGATATGCAATAGCTGACGATTTGAAGCAAAATCTAGAAAAAATAAATCACCACGGTAAACGTGCAGCTGATATTGTAAAAGGAATGCTACAGCACAGCAGCAGTGGCAGCGGTAAAAAAGAGCCAACCGATATCAATGCATTGGCA
>RDXD01000062.1 GCA_004292575.1 Bacteroidota bacterium | reverse complement strand
TGGTACTCGGTGTAATCGCTGATCTCATACTCAAAACCTCGGTACCGATTGCCTCCTTTGATGGTGACGTAACCATTTTTAACCAGATCCATCAAGTGCCTTTTCATAGTGCCTGGAGGGATGCGCATTTCTTTTCGCAAGGTCCCTGCATAAAATGTGGTGTGTTCGCCTGCTTTGGTTTTGAGGCTTTCTAAAAAGTTCCTGGATGCTTTATTGAGCTCATCGCCTTTGGTAAATAAAACGTGTTTCATCAGGCGGAAGGCTATTTCTATATCTTCTTTGGTGGTTTCGATGTAAGCTTCTCCTGAGGTTTCGTCAGCTATGGTTGGCCTTTGATACTGGTGATAATAGGTCACGGTTTCTATAAAGCTTAGGAGTATCATCAGTGATCTTCGGGGTTTAAATACTTCTGAAGGTAGGTCGATGAGTGATGCGTAGGGGTTGATGACTTTTATGGGTTGTAAAGCTCTTTGTACGTTCTTCAGCTTTTCTTTTACGAGGTTTTCTTCAGCTGTATTGATTTTACCGCCTGATATTTTTTGCTGGTAGTCCATGATTCGTTTGTCTTGTTCTGGGCTGTCGTCGATGTACAGCAAAATGGATCGGTTGGCATTATCATCATAGATTTTTTCGCGCGTCGTGCACCCGCTCACGCACACGGGGCCTTCTACCTGCAGGGTGATGGTCTTGAGGTTGCCTTTATTGTCTTTGAGGGTTACGGTTTTGCTTATTTTTCGTTTGCTTTGTAGTTCTCGCAGTGGATAGAGTACATTCTCCGCTCCGTCGAGGTCTTCGATCAGGATGAGTTTATGTTTGAGTTCTTCTCTGCCAAAGTAGTACAGGGCATTATCGCTGAGGGTGGTGATTTCTATCTTTTCTTCTTCAGGTATGAGATCGCTTATTTTCTCCTGAAGGTAGGTTTTTCCAGTGCCACTGGCTCCAAGGCAGATGATGTGCAGCGGCTTTTCGCGCTTGCGTGACGTATAGGCAAGGTAGGCTATGAGT
>RDXD01000334.1 GCA_004292575.1 Bacteroidota bacterium | reverse complement strand
CTGGGGTAGGCGCCATTACGTCTATCATGAAAAGGGAGACCTACGACTACTATTATACCCGCAATGGCAGCGATCTAAAGGCTACAAGCAGTTTTGCCACCAGCAAGGTAGAATGGCTTTCTGGCGCATTGGTAAGCTTGGGCGTTGCCAAAAGTTTTGGAAAAAGAATGGATGCGTTTTTGGCGCCAAACTATTTGATGCCTTTGCAAGGCGTGGGCCAGGGCCGGGTAAAACTAAATGGCTTAAGCGTTCGCTTGGGCATGTCGTTTAAAGTACTGGGAAAATGAAGCAATACTAGGCGCATGAAAACCTAAGAGCTTTTTCCCCAACTTTAATGTTGCTGATTATAGGTATTGTTTTTTTTTAAAATAAAAGTCTTGACACGATGAAGCTAATGTTCATGTTTTTGCTACTAATGGGCGCGGTGCAGCTATGCGCACAGCGCTACGCTACTTCAACGGCCAAGCTCTCTTTTTTTTCAGCTTCTACGCTCGAAAACATCGAAGCCGTTAATAGCCAAGGCATTTGTGTAATAGATGCCCAAACCAGTGCGCTCGAGTTTCAGGCCATGCTAAAAGGCTTCGAATTTAAAAAGGCACTGATGCAGCAGCATTTCAACGAGGATTATGTAGAAAGCGATGTGTATCCCAAGGTTAATTTTAAGGGAAAAATAAAAAACGCCCCCAAACTTTGGACCAAGGATGGCGAATATGATGTAACGGTTGAAGGCCAACTTACACTGCATGGAGTTACTAAATCCATGGTGGCGCCGGGTAAAATAAGTATTAAAAATGGCGTCGTAAGTGCATCAGCCAAGTTTGATGTAGCAGCCAGCGATTTCAACATCAAAATACCTGCCTCCAAGAAAAACAACATCAACAATACCGTGCAAGTAAATGTAAATATCAGTAGTTTTAAACTCCTTAAGGCTCCATAGGCAGGTTCACATGCTGCTGCAATCCTAAGCTGGCTTTTACCACCACAAGCACAACAAAAAGCCACCAACGGCACCCCAAAGCAACCAGATAAAATAAATTACAAACCATGAGGAAGCGTCAATGTTCATTACTACTAAACACATTATGCGCACTGTGTGTGCTGTGGAGTACCACTGTTCAAGGGCAGGAAACCTCGCTGTTGGACGGTATTGCGGATAGCAACAATGTGGTGGATAAGATAAGCGGCGCATTTAAATCGTCGCGGGTTATACATGCCCATTCCATCGAAATGATCAGCAAGGGCAACCTCGACTTTAGAATTTTGCACCGTTTTGGCGAGGTAAGCGATGGCATTAAAACCCTTTTTGGACTCGATCAGGCCTCCATGCGCATGAGCTTCGACTACGGCATTTCCGATAATTTTACCGTGGGTTTTGGGCGAAGCACCTATAAAAAAGAATACGATGCATTCTTAAAGTATCGCATTGTGCAGCAAAGCCGTGGTGCCAAAACCGTACCCGTGTCAGTGGTGGTGGCCGCAGGGGCTCTGGCACGCACGGCCAATGAGTTCTCTTTTACAGGGCGCGAGTTAAGCGGTACCGATAAAACATCATTTTACGTACAAGCCATTGTAGGGCGTAAGTTCAACCAAAAATTTTCGATGCAATTAAGTCCCATGTGGCTGCACATGAATTATGTGGATGCCAAGTCGAACGACAACGATGTTTTTGGCCTAGGCGGCGGTGCCCGCTACAAACTCTCCAAGCATTTGGCCTTAACGCTCGATTACCATCACGTGGTTGGCAAAAGGCCCGGCGGGTTGTACGATCCGCTGGCCATAGGCGTTGACATAGAAACTGGAGGACACGTATTTCAATTGCACCTCAGCAATGCCGTGGGCATGAATGAACGCGCATTTTTATACGATACCGATGCAAATTTTCTTAGAGGCGATATTCGTTTTGGGTTTAACCTCAGTAGGATGTTCGACCTCCGCAAGTTCAAGCGTTAGTTTTAGCCAAGCGGCACCCCGTGTGTGAACAATCAATACAACCACACACCAAAAAGTAAGCATCAAACATGCAAACAGCGCTTGCTACCAAGGTGCTGACTGAGAAAGTGTAAAAATTGAGCAGCTGGTGATGAGGTCGGGAAGGAATAGTCAAGAAGGCTAAGGTCGGCTTTCAACCCACACAGTTGTTGGGTTTTACCAATGCTGGCATATTTGCCCAATGCCATCGCTCTGTCTTTCAGCCCAACACAATTGTTGGGTTTCACCCGCACCCGGAGTATGCGCTTCATTCAGTTACAAGGCCAATTCTGTAGCGGGGTCCCAAAACACCTTAGTGAAATCTACTATGGTATCATCTGCCACAGCCAGGCCGTCGGCCACCAGTAACTCTTGCATGCGGGTAGGGCTTCCAAAGTGCGCTTTGCCACTTAGCATGCCATTTCTGTTTACCACCCGCTGTGCAGGCACATCGGGCAGCGCGTGGGCAGCATTCATAGCCCAGCCCACCATGCGTGCACTTAGGCCACTACCCAAGTACTTGGCTATGGCACCATAGGTGGTAGCCCGCCCCTTGGGCACTTGTCGCACCACATCCCATACATTTTCAAAAAAACTCACTTCACGGTTCGGCATGGCTAAAGCATTAATAACGTTAAACTTCGCCTTGTTGCAGCATGGTTTCGGTGGCACTCAGCCTTGGCTTTGCCAAAAGCTCGCTGCGTTTTGGTTCTGGCACACAATCAAAATCAAAAGGGCAGTGGCGGCAACCGTTGCCACAGCAGTAGCCGCGTTCCAAATGGTAGCTTTCCGTCAGCACCATGTATCCTTCGGGGGTGTAGTAAAAATCTATGCCTTCAATAATGTTCTGTTTCACGCATCAGTTGCTTTAAAATGTCATCTTTTTCCAGGGGCAGCGCAGGGGGCAGTTTAAAACAGAGATAATGCACTTTACCGCTCTGCGCAATGTCTAGTCCTTCGTAATGGGTAGTTATTTGCAGCAGCTCGGGTTCCGTAGCCTGCACCCTTACGTCGTCGTAGTCCTTAACCAAACCGCACCCATAAAGTTCAATCACTTGTTTGGTAAAACCATAAAGCACCGGGCTGTCGGTTTTAAGGTGTACCAAGCCATTGGTTTGCAAAAACTGCTGGTAAAGCCGCAAAAACTTGGGGTGTGTAAGCCGCTTTTTAATGTTGCCCACACGCAGCTGTGGGTCGGGGAAAGTAATCCATATTTCAGCTACCTCGTGGGCCGCAAAGTAGGTGGCAATGGCATCAATTTGCGTACGCAAAAAGCCCGCATTGGTTTGGCCAAGCTCCAGGGTTTTTTTTGCCCCCACATAAATGCGATTGCCTTTTAAATCCACCCCTAAAAAGTTGCGTGTAGGGTGCATGGCACTAAGCCCCACGGTGTATTCGCCCTTGCCACAGGCCAGCTCCAGGGTTAGGGGCTTATCATTTTTAAAAAAGTCGGCCCATCGGCCCGGCATGTTTTCGGGGTTTTCCAGCACATGCGGGTAAGTTTTGATGGCCGCAAACCGAACCAGTTTTTTATGACCCATAGGCAGCAAATATAGTGCTGCGCACTTTTGAGGGGCAAGTTTGGGCGCCCGCCGCGCCAAATTGCCCGGGCGCGTCGCCAGGCTTTTCGCAGTAGTCCGCAGCCGCCGGCCAGGCCCGTTAGCTGCGCCCATCCCGCTTCGTTTCGGCGGCTTTGCGGGCTACTTGCTGCAATCCTTGGCGCATGGGGCACCGTTCCGCCCGTTCCGCCCCGTTCCGCCCGTCTCTACGCAGTAGAGATCGGTCGGAACGGTGATAAGGCCATCCAATCGCCTCATCAGTTGTTCCGACCGCAGCTCCCTCCGGTCGCCCCGGGCGGAACAACGCCCCCGTTCCGCCCGTCTCTACGAGGTAGAGATTGGTCGGAACGGTGATGACGCCATCCAAACACCTTTTCAGTTATTCAGACCGTAGCTCCCAATACCTCGCGCAGGTCTGTATTTTGTATTCTGGCGCATGG
>RDXD01000333.1 GCA_004292575.1 Bacteroidota bacterium | reverse complement strand
CATGTCCAAAATTCTGATTATAGACGACGAGCGTGCCATACGCAACACCCTGAGCGAAATTTTGCAGTTTGAAGGCTACACCGTGGTGCTGGCCGAAAATGGTGAAGAGGGTCTCCAAAAGTTTCAGGCACAACCCTTTGATGTGGTGCTGTGCGACATTAAAATGCCGAAAGTGGATGGCATGGAGTTTTTAGAAAAAGCCCACACCCACAACCCCGATGTGCCGGTAATAATGGTAAGCGGCCACGGCACCATTGAAACCGCGGTAGAGGCCGTAAAAAAAGGTGCCTTTGACTACATAAGCAAGCCCCCCGACCTTAACCGCCTACTGATAACCCTGCGCAATGCACTGGACAAAACCAGGCTGGTAACCGAAACGAAGGTGCTAAAGCGCAAAATAGGCCGGGTGCAAGATATGATTGGCCAAAGCCCCGCCATTGCCAAAATAAAAGATACCATTGCCCGCGTGGCACCCACCGATGCCCGCGTGCTGGTGACGGGCGAAAATGGTGTGGGAAAAGAGCTGGTGGCCAAATGGCTGCATGAGCAAAGCAGCCGTAGCCGTGGGCCACTGGTAGAGGTAAACTGCGCCGCCATACCCACCGAACTTATTGAAAGCGAACTGTTTGGCCACGAAAAAGGATCGTTTACGAGCGCCGTCAAACAGCGCATTGGCAAGTTTGAACAGGCTAATGAAGGCACCCTTTTTTTAGACGAAGTGGGCGATATGAGCCTGGAAGCGCAGGCTAAAGTGCTGCGCGCCTTGCAAGAGGGCCTCATAACCCGGGTGGGCGGCGATAAAGAAATTAAAGTAAATGTGCGGGTAGTAGCAGCCACCAACAAAGATTTGCTGGCCGAAGTGGAGCAGAAAAAGTTTCGCCTCGATTTGTATCACCGCCTTAGTGTTATTCTCATACACGTGCCCAGCCTTAACCAGCGGCGCCAAGATATTCCGCTGCTGGTGGACCACTTTTTGGGCCAAATTTGTACCGATTATGGTGTGGCCAAAAAACCCATGGCAGCCGATGCCATAGATCTGCTGACCCAATATTCGTGGACGGGTAACATACGCGAGCTGCGCAATATTGTGGAGCGATTGGTAATTTTAAGCGAAAAAAGCATAACGGCAAGCGACGTAAAAGACAACGTGCGCCTGTAAAGCCCGTTAAAAAGCCTGTACCCGCATCTCGCCGCTGTGCCCTACATTTGCCCCGCTGGTGTAATTTGGCAGGGCATTTGGCCGCCATGCCGTTTATTGCATTGCTTTTTCAACAAAATCAGTTTACAATACGCTTTCATTTATGGGTTGGATTATATTTTTTGTGGCCACCTTGGGCTGGCATTTGGGTATTTATGGCATGTTTAAAAAAGCAGGTATCGAGCCTTGGAAGGCACTGGTGCCGTTTTACAATACCCGTTGCATTGTAAAAAAATGCCAAATACCCCAGTTTTGGTTTTGGCTGCAGCTAATTCCCATTGCAGGCCAGTTTATTACCATTTGGCTTACCATTATATTTACCATGCATTTTGGGCGCCACAATTTGGCCCACCATGCGGCGGCCACCCTTGTGCCGTTTGCTTACTTCCCCTACGTAGGTTTTAGCAAAAACGAACGCTTTGTAGGCGAGGCAGCCGTTAAAAATTACAAAAAAAGTGCCGCCCGCGAATGGATTGATGCCGGCGTGTTTGCCATAGTGGCGGCCACCATCATCAGAACTTTTGTGTTTGAGGCCTATACCATACCCACAGGGTCCATGGAAAAAACGCTGCTGGTAAACGATTTTTTGTTTGTAAATAAAGTGGCCTATGGCCCCCGATTGCCGCAAACACCCCTCAGCTTTCCATTTGTGCATAATCTGCTGCCATTTGGCCAAACCCCCAGCTACCTTAAGTGGATACAAACGCCGTACACACGATTGCCCGGCTATGTAAGCGTAAAGCGCAACGATGTGGTGGTGTTTAACTTCCCCGTGGGCGACACCATCATCAACAAGCCCAACTATGGCTCACTACATTACTATGCCGAGCAGGTGCGCATGTTTGGGCGTGCACAAGTGTGGGCTGAGCATGGCGATGAGATAATAGTACACCCCGCGGATAAAGGTGACAACTACATTAAACGGTGCGTGGCCGTTGGCGGCGAAACCATTCAGGTTAAAAATGGTATTTTGTACGTGAATGGCAATGTAAATACGATTGCCCCCGGCGCGCAGCACAGCTACGATGTGCTGATGAAAAATAGTACCCCTCTCGATTTTGAGCAGCTTAAAGAAAATCACGACATAGAAGTGCGGGTGGACAACGATAAGGAGAATTACTATGCCAGAATGCAAAGTGTGTTTCAAGAGTACGGCTATTACCCACTTGACCTTACCGAAACCGATGCTGCCAAACTTGAAAAGCTGCCCATGGTGGCCAGCGTAAAACGGACGGTATCCAACTACGACTCTGCGTTTTCCGCCATCAAACTGTTTCCTTACGATGCATCTTTGCGCTGGACCACCGACAACTATGGCCCCGTGTACATTCCGCAAAAAGGCGCTACCATTACGCTTTCTGCAGCCAACATTGCCCAATACCGCCGCCTTATTACCAACTACGAAGGGCATACGCTTGAAGAAAGCAATGGACAGTTTATTGTAGATGGCAAACCCACCACCCAATACACTTTTGCTTACAACTACTATTGGATGATGGGCGACAACCGCGACCAAAGCCAGGATAGCCGTTTTTGGGGCTTTGTTCCCGAAACCCATGTGGTGGGAAAAGCCAGCCTTATTTGGTTTAGTTGGGAAAATGGCCCGCGCTGGAAAAGATTGTTTAACAGCATCAAATAGTTTCTATTGCTATATTTACCTGCCGAAGGGAAAAAATCCTTCCTCCAAACCGGGGGAAGGATTTTTTTGTTTTGCATAACCGGCTAAGCTGACGTATAACCCATGCAAGAGAAAATTACAATTGAATATCAAGTATTTAACAGCATTTTAGAATTGGCGGCACCCGATGCGGAGTTGGTGGCAATGGCCCGTGCTGCCACCGCTAACGCCTATGCGCCTTACTCGGGCTTTAGCGTGGCTGCCGCTGCCTTGTTAAGCAATGGCGTGCGGCTTACCGCTACCAATCAGGAAAATGCCAGCTACCCTGTGGGCGTTTGTGCGGAACGCAGCCTGCTGGCCACGGTGGGTGCCCTGCATCCCAACGAGCCTGTTGCCACCATGGCCATTAGCTACAAAAGCCAGCATGGACCCGACGATAGGCCGGTGGCACCCTGTGGTATGTGCCGCCAAAGCCTGGCCGAATATGCGCAGCGCACCCACACGGGCATACGCCTGCTACTGGCAGGCCAAATTGGTCAAATTTGGGTTTTTCAAAATGCCAACAGCCTGCTTCCACTTAGCTTTTCGGGTAGCGATTTGTAGGCCCCTGCTACAAGCTAGCATTAGGAAAGCTGTTGAAAAAAGTATGGATTTTAATGCGCGTGTTTGGGGTAAATAAAAATATCGCACATTTGAAAGGTCTGCAAACTTGAAAGATAGATTTAACCAGAGCGAAAGGCTAGTAATTGAGCACCACAGAGCGGGATTAGAAAAGGGGAAACACGGCGGTGTATTGAGTGATTTAACCAGAGCGAAAAACGAGCATTTGAGCTGCTCAGCGCACTTTATAGATTAATTCAGAACATCCATTGCCAGCAGCCAATGCTGTACCCAAAGTGTACAGTTGAGAAAAACGTTAGGTCACAAATAAATACAGAGTCTTAACCCGTATAAGCACCAATAGTAAAACATGAAAAACCCACCCCTCGACCCCGCCATTTTTGTACAAAACCGGGCCCGCTTTGTAAGCCATTTACTACCCAATAGCCTTGCCATTTTTAACAGCAACGACGAAGTGCCAGTAAGCGCAGATGCAGTGCACCCGTTTCGGCAGAATACCGACCTGTATTGGCTTACGGGCATTGCTCAGGAA
>RDXD01000061.1 GCA_004292575.1 Bacteroidota bacterium | reverse complement strand
GCCTTGGTATTTTTGGTATTCCAGTAGCGCGTTTACGATTTCATTGCGTGGGTCTTCTGCATTTTGGGCAGTGATGGGTTTGGGCAAAAGCATTTTTACTTTAATCTTCATGAGCGTGGCGGCTATGACTATGAACTCACTCGCTACCTCGATATTCATGGCATCGAGTTGGTGTAGGTAGGCAAGGAAATCATCAGTGATTCGCGCAATCGGAATATCATAAATATTCAATTCATCTCGCTCAATAAAAAAAAGCAATAAATCAAACGGACCTTCAAAAAGAGGCAATTTTATCTCAAAGTTCATGGAGTACGGCTAATAAATAATTATTTTCTTCTGCTGTGCCTACAGTGATGCGCAAACACCTTTCACAACTTATTTGAGTGCTTCTATCTCTTACGACTATGCCTTTTTGGGTAAGGGCTTGATAGACAGTTTTGGCTTCTGTGCGGAAGCGCACAAGCAAAAAATTGGCTTCAGAAGCATAAACCGTTTCTACTATCGAGAGTGTTTTGAGTGCCTTCGCAAGTTTTTCTCTTTCGGTTATGATAGTCTGGACAAGGGCAGGCAAGGTCTGGTTATTTTCAAGTGTGTGTTTTAGGTGGGCTTGGGTAAGTACATTCAGGTTGTAGGGCGGTTTTACTTTATTCAGCAGGGCTATGATGCGCGGGCAGGCAAGTGCCATACCTATCCGAAGTGCCGCCAGTCCCCACGCCTTAGAAAATGTACGCAAGACCACGAGTTGCGGAAAGTCCCCCAACTTGCCTGCCCACGACTCCTGTGCGCTAAAATCTATGTAAGCCTCGTCTATTACTACTATCCCCCGAAATCCTTGCAAAAGTGCAAATACATCTGTTGAATTTAAGATATTGCCTGTAGGATTGTTGGGTGAGCAAAGGAATATTATCTTGGTTTGGGGCGTTATCTGCGCCCAGACTGCCTGCATATCTATCTGAAAATCAGCCAAAAGCGGGACTTGTTTTACCTGCACGCTGTTTATCTCCGCACTTACGGCA
>RDXD01000332.1 GCA_004292575.1 Bacteroidota bacterium | reverse complement strand
TTTCTTGGTAGTAGTTTTCAATGCTTTTGGGTATGTTAAAGTGCATTACAAACCTGATGTCGGGTTTATCTATGCCCATGCCAAACGCAATGGTAGCCACTATTACCTGCACGTCTTCGTTCAAAAACAGATCCTGCCGTTCTGCCCGCAGCTTAGAGTCTAAGCCAGCATGGTAGGCCACCGCTTTTATGCCATTGGCCATTAGTATCTCGGCCAGTTCTTCGGTGGTTTTGCGGTTTAGGGTGTAAATAATGCCGCTTTTGCCCTTGTTTTGGCTTATAAAGCGGGTCATGTGTTTAATGGTCTGTTCCTTTTTTACTTTTGGCTGTATCTCGTAGTAAAGGTTGCCGCGGTTAAAGCTGGATATAAACACATTGGGTTTGCGCAGCCCCAGGTTTTTTACAATATCGCTTTGCACCTTGGGGGTGGCGGTGGCCGTAAGCGCCACCACAGGTATGTTTATGTTTATTTGATCCATCATTTCGCGCAGGCGGCGGTACTCTGGTCTAAAATCGTGTCCCCATTCGCTAATGCAGTGCGCTTCATCCACCGCAAAAAACGAAATGTGCAAATCGCTAAAAAACTCCAGGTTATCGGCCTTGGTTAGCGTTTCGGGCGCCACATACAGCAGCTTTGTTTTGCCACTCACCAGGTCATCTTTCACCTCTTTCTGCTGCGATTTGTTGAGCGTGCTGTTTAAAAAATGCGCCACATTATCCTGGCTGCTGTAGCCCCGCACCAGGTCCACCTGATTTTTCATTAGCGCTATCAGCGGGCTTACTATTATGGCCACGCCTTCGTTTATAAGCGCAGGCAGCTGGTAGCACAGGCTTTTGCCACCACCGGTGGGCATTATTACAAAGGTGTCGTTGCCGGCCAGCAAGCTTTGTATGGCGGGTATTTGCAGGCCCTTAAAGCCATCAAAGCCAAAGTACTGGTGCACTTTTTCGGCCAATTCGGCATCCGTAAACTGTTTTAAAATGTTTTCTCTCACGGCGTTCATCTGCTCCTCTGTTTGGCGGGGGGCTTTGCGCACGGTTTGCTTGCTAGCAGGTTTTCTGGTGGTCGTTTTTCTTATAATGGTGTTTGCCATGTGTAGGTAGTTTATCCAAATTTTGGCACCGTTGCCAAATAATGCTTTAAGGTAGCTGGTTTTACAATATCATCAACAAATTGCGTAATTTTTTTTATTAAACAGCGGGCGTCGCTCCATTTGTTTTGGGCGCAGGGCCGTTTCTGTTTTTTTGCAAGGACGGCGAATATAAGTAAAAAAACGGGTATTTGGCATGCAGGTTATTGGCGGCAATGGCTTTTAAAAACAGCTTTTGCATCCGTTTTGGCCCATTTGCCCACCATTGGCTTGTGTTTGGCTTTGTGCACGCCGCCCCACTACAGCGCTTGGCACACACTAGGGCGCTTTGGGCTAACTTTGCAGCCCATGTTACCTACCTCGCCCATCATAAGCACCGCCCTGCGCACCATTACCCTCGAGGCCCAAAGCATTGCCGGCCTAGCACCCGGCATAAACCAAGGCTTTCAAGAAGCCGTTTTGGCCATGCACCGGTGCACGGGCCGCTTGGTAATTAGTGGCGTGGGCAAAAGCGCCATCATTGCCCAAAAAATTGTAGCCACTTTCAATAGCACTGGCACCCCCAGCCTTTACATGCATGCGGCCGATGCCATCCACGGCGATTTGGGCATGATAGCCCCCAGCGATTTGGTAATTGTGATTAGCAAAAGCGGCAACAGCCCCGAAATAAAAGTGCTGGTACCCCTCATCAAAAACTTTGGCAATACCTTAATAGCCATGGTAGGCAATATGGAGAGCTATCTGGCGCAGCATGCCGCTTTTGTGCTCAACACTACCGTAAGCCAAGAGGCCTGCCCCAATAATTTGGCACCCACCAGCAGCACCACCGCCCAAATGGTAATGGGCGATGCCCTGGCCGTTTGCCTCATGGAGCTCAAAGGTTTTACCGGTGCCGATTTTGCAAAATTTCACCCCGGCGGCACCCTTGGCAAAAAGCTCTACCTCCGTGTGGCCGATTTGGTGGCCAACAACCCCGTGCCCAAGGTGCTGCCCACCACGCCCCTGCCAGAAACGGTGCTGGAAATGACTGCCAAACGGCTGGGTGCCACCGCCGTGGTAAATGCCAATGGCAGCCTGCACGGCGTTATAACCGATGGCGATTTGCGCCGCATGCTCTCCCGCAAGCAAGCCATAGCCGGCGTTACAGCAGCCGATATTTGCAGCACCAATCCCAAAACCATTGCCCCCGAGGCACTCGCCATCACCGCACTCGATCTTATGCGCCAAAGCAACATCACCCATTTGGTGGTAATGCAGCAGCAGCAGTATGTTGGCATATTGCACCTGCACGATTTGGTAAAAGAAGGTCTCATTTAGAATCCAAGCCTTAGTTTGCGCCCCCGTTCCGTATTCACCACATTCACCAACCCTTGCTTTGTCCCCAATGAGTACCATAAGCCATCCCCAAGCCACCCCCGCTGGGCAGCACCACTCGCACTACGTAGCCATTATGGCCGGCGGCATCGGCAGCCGGTTTTGGCCCGTTAGCCGCACCCGCTTGCCCAAGCAGTTTCTCGATATTTTGGGCACCGGCCAAACCCTGCTGCAAAGCACCTTCAACCGCTTTGCCGCCTTTTTGCCACCGCAAAATATTTTTGTGGTTACGCACATCGATTACACCCATTTGGTACAGCAGCAGCTGCCCCACATAGACCCCGCCAACATTTTAAGCGAACCCAGCCGCAAAAACACCGCCGCCTGCGTGGCTTACATGGCCATCAAGCTAAGGCAAAAAGACCCCAACGCCAGCTTTATTGTAGCCCCTGCCGATCATTTGGTGCTCGATGCACCTGCCTTTGCCGCCGTGTGCCAGCAGGCCCTCAGTTTTGTGGCCCAGCAGCCCGCCCTGCTTACCTTGGGCATTACCCCCACTTACCCCAATACCGGCTATGGGTATATACAATACAGTCAAGAAGAAGGTCGAGAAGAAGGTCAAGGTCGAGGTCAAGAACAAGGTCAAGGGCAAAACCAAGGGCAGGTGTATCCTGTAAAAACCTTTACCGAAAAGCCAAGTCTTGAGCTCGCAAAAGCATTTTTAGCCAGCGGCGACTTTTTGTGGAACGCCGGCATTTTTGTGTGGAAAGCCGCCGATATACTCGCTGCCTTTGAGCAGCACATGCCCGAAATGTACGATGTGTTTGCCGCCGAAACCGCCGCATACAACACTCCCGGCGAGCAAGATGCCATCAACCGCATCTATCCGCAATGCGTCAACATCAGCATCGATTTTGGCATTATGGAAAAAGCCCAACACGTCTTCATCATACCCGCATCGTTTGGCTGGAGCGATCTTGGCACCTGGAACAGCGCCTACGACAACATGGCCAAAGACCAGCACCAAAACGCCGCTAGCCAGTCCAACCTCGTCGCCTTCGAGGCCGAGGGCAATTTGGTCCACACCCAGCCCGAAAAGCTGGTGCTGCTGCAGGGCCTGCAAAATTTTGTGGTGGTCGATACCAAAGATGTGCTCATGATTTGCCACCGCGATAAAGAGCAGGAAATAAAAGAATACATGGCCGAGGTAAAAAAAGCCAAAGGCGAAAAGTATTTGTAAAAACATTGGGGGCCATGGGCCGCATATCCCTGATGGGCCTCGGCAACGGGCCATCCGCTTGTAGCCAGCCCTTGGGGGCTGGGCTACCGCTGCTGTCCCTGGGCCCTTGGGCAGTGGTGCACACATCGGCCCATCACAGCCCATCACAATCCGCCATCACTCCCCACCTTCTACGTTCATCCTTTGCGCCTCTGCGCCTTTGCGTGCCAAAAAACAACCCGCGCCTTTCCCCTACGTTGCCGCCCCCTGCGTACAAAAAAGCATATCCGCGGTCTTCCTTTGCGCCTCCGCGCCTTTGCGTGCCAAAATCCACCCGCGCTTTTCCTCCACGTTGCCGCCC
>RDXD01000331.1 GCA_004292575.1 Bacteroidota bacterium | reverse complement strand
TTGAATTACTGCCAAACTATCGCTACCGTACCAGTTGCAAGTAGCCAAAATGCCCCCACCCCCCGCAATGGCCGAGCCAGACCTACCCACAATGCTGTTTTGGGTAATGCTAACATTGCTGGCTACCTGAAACCCCACAGTGACATAATTACCAATGCTATTGCCGGAAGCGGAAAACGTACCAGCACTGCCAGCAAAAACCCCGGCCGAAAATCCACTATTAAATACCCTGATGTTGTTATTGGTCATACTGGCCCTTATGCCCGAACCCTCAAAATTGATGCCGATAAATTCGGCCTCAATTGCGTTGTTGTCCACGCTGGCGTTCACCACCCCGCTTAATAACCTAAAGAAGACACCTTGGTTACCTTCCTTTAAAATGCAATTACGCACACTGCCTCCACCCTGAATGATAACAGGCGTTATTGTTTCTAAACCTACTGACAATCGGCCTGAAATAGAAAACCCAGACAAATGCACGTTTGCAAGACCCGCCACAGTTTGAAAAGTGCCGCGCTCAAAGAAATCGCCGGGTGCGGGTGCTGTAGAGTCGGGTAAGCGCACAACACTTACATTGCAACCTGCACCATACACAAACATGTTTTTACTGATGGTTATTTGCTCGGTGTAAGTACCGGCATCAACATACACCTGCCCGCCCGCCCCAACCAGTTGCACGGCTTTTTGAATGCTGGCAAACGGTGCTGAAACCGTACCAGGGTTGCTGTCACTACCAAGGGCAGTAGTAAACCTATCGCCGGTGGAATCTTGATCGTTTACAAAATAAATGGACTGCGCCGTCCCATTTAGTGTGGCAAAACCGCCCAACATTACTACTAAAATCAGGTTTCTAACATTCATATGTGGATATAATTGGGTAAAATAAATGGTTCTAAGAGCGCTTCCCCGAAAGTTTCATGAGCATAAATATCATTTTAATATGTTCAATATGAGTAAATCAAAAGACACTCCATCTAAAAGTAATTTCCACCAACGCGTTCCTAGTAAATTAACACCATCCAGTTATCCCTGCTTTGTTCGACCTAGCCACCACTTCACATCACGCCAAAACTCTACAAACACCAAAGCACAGAATGTTTTGCTCCAAGCCGAGTTTAGTGAAGCACCCGTAAATTTTTGTCCGAAACGGCTGAATACAATAAATACTGTAAGGATAAACCCAGTGTCGTTTGTTATAGGGTCAAGGATTATTGATAGTTAAGTTTTTTGGCAAAAGCAACTTCTTTCCCGACATCACTGAAAATTTTGCCATGGGACTAACCATGAACTCAATATCAAGAATGCAATGCCCCTCGCTAGCGGGGTCAATAATAACTTCGGTATTTGCGGGCAACGGGTTTGGTGGAAGCTGGCCATTGAACCAATTTGAGGGGGACGAAAACTTACCAGTACCTATAAATCGATAAACTATTGCCGACTGCGGTATGTAGGTAGAGGGCACTACCGACCAAAAACCATTATTTACTTTAATATTTCCTGCAGATTGTGCTGTAACAAAACTCTCACCAATGGTATAGTTCAGCATTAAATTGCCACCATACAGCCGCCCCGTGCTGGTACCAATAGTAGCCTGCTTAATGGTTTGGGCCGACGATTGCATTACTGCAAATGACATCCATACAGACAAAAAGACACTTTTCATACTATTATTTGATTTTATAACCACTAAATTCTGCAAAAGCCTTGTTGTCTACTGCAACTGGATTAATAAAGTCGAACTCAGGTGGGAAAAAGCCCAACACATAACTTGAAAAACCAGTGTAATAAGCATTGATTCTTACTGTGACCTGGTCGTTTTTCGCAAGTTTTAGCATTACATGGTGATTAAACGACCGATTTTGATATTGTCTATCTAAAGGCAGGTTTGGCTGCACCGAAGTAGATTCGCTATGTAATAGTTTAACCACAGTATTGTTTTTCATTAAAGCGATAAGAACACTTTCAAAATAGTTGTCAAGAACTTGAGGCTCATTATTACTAAAAAGCTCCACTCCAGTAACATTAAAAACGTAATATCCACTATCGGGTGCCGTAAAAACTGATGTGGTTGGGTTTAAAACATTACCCTCATTTTCGGTAACAGTTGGAAATTTTACGATGTAGTTAAAATCGTCATCGTTGGGTAACGATTGAAAGAAATTTGGAGAAATAGTGGCGCTAAAGAAATATCTGCCACTTCCATTTGCATATCTTGAGCTATCGGCTTTTCTAGAAATTCTTGATGAATCTGATATTCTTGTTGAATCGCTTACATCGCTATAAAAGCTAAATGGAACACTTAGTAGTTGGGTAGTACCCATATTTACAAAACCAGGCGCCACGGGGTCGTAAATATCCAACTCTACTTGCAAAAACTTTTTTGTGGTATCGCTCCAAGGCACTTTTTTGATATCTCCACTTTGGCTTACGGCCCCTGCTGCCCCAATTACCACACTAAAAACACCAAACGAGTCTGTTGTAGCGTTACGCACCTCCGTGTAAACCGATGCTCCCATTGGAGTTTTTTCCCTAACAGTAAATCGCAGCGTTATTAATTTTGAATTAACAGCAAATGGCCACGTACTTCTCTGGGCCACACCCTGGTAATTGATACCGCCGGGTGTTTGGGCTTTTAAACCTGCATTGATACACAGAAAAACAGAAACAAACAGGAAGCATTCCCGCATAGTATTTACAATTTAAGTATTAACGAATTTAATAGACGTACAATCCCATTTGAGTAGCATCCACTAACAATTTTAACAGACGAGCAATTCCATTGGGCAGCGTTACTTTACCCTAACAAACCCTTTAACTTTAGATGACCGATGTTGCTATTGCACCCTCGAACCAAGCATGTACACCAAGCGTTTTCAAATCTAGCTTCGCGGGTACCACAGCAACCGGTTTCTATAATCCGTTTTACGCAGTGCCGAATTTCAAACAAACCTTACCAACCAATGGCAACCTTAATAGCCACCAAAACACTCCCCAATACTTGCACAACAGAAAACCGCTTGGCTAACACACCACTCTCGCAGAGTTTACAAGGTCTTTCCTAAGCATCGGCGCCCAACACACCGCCAGTATCTAATCAACCTTGATGCTAGCCATTCTCCATAAACATAGAAATTGCAAAATTGATACGATACGCTGGCGAACATAAGCCGTTTTGCAAAAAGACCAACAAGAACTTAGTTTTAGGTAACAAGCCCAAAAGCACTACAGTTTTTGCATTGGCCTTAAATGCAAGTCACATTGCCGCCGCTTACACTGTCAACTAACCGATGCCAAAGCTAGATTTAGCCAGAGACGTCCCGCACGGCCGCTATCCTATCCGAATACGCCAATCGGCCGGGTAGTAATTGTTGACGCGATTACCTAGGTTTTTTATCCAGCCCAGTGGCAAATGCTGGTACGTTACCAATTGCCACCCCTTTTGCACTGGCAGTCCCTCTAACGTTGCCTTGCGCAAATACTGTAGTGCCATGGTGGCAGAAAGTTCTACACGATCCACCTGTGGTGCCGCCAGGTTGCTGAGCGCCAAAGCATGGTCGGGTACCAATTGGCCATGTGCCAAATCGCCTAGCTTAACGCCAGCTTTGCGAATGTTGAGCGGGGTTTTTAAAGCCAAGAAAAGCCGGTGGGTGTTTTCTGGCATCACAAACAGTTGTTGCTCATGTTGGTAGAGGCAATCTCCGCCCATCTCCATCCACGGCTTGCAGGCTTCTAAGTGGGTCTTTTGGGGTTTGTAAGCCGGTACTTTAGGCTGAAAACTTGTGCTTCCGTTTTCCGTTTCCGGTTTGCGAAACGCCGCCACAAAAAAACCCTCGCCTTGGGTAAGGTGGGGGAAAAAGCGATACCCGGGAGCCGCTGCCAAAGAGGAAGCGGTTTTCACAATACTCCAGCTGGCCGGTGCTTCCACCGACAGTGGCTGTGCGCCAAAATTGTGAGCTAGCCAATCGGCAATGGTTTCGTTTTCGGCTGGCGAGTAGCTACAG
>RDXD01000404.1 GCA_004292575.1 Bacteroidota bacterium | reverse complement strand
CCTGAGGAAAAATTGCTTACAGCAAAAGTGATGGAAACTTGGGTGAGTGGCAAAAAGGTGTACTAATATTCTTTTAGAAAATCAGTGATAAGTTTCCTTTTTTTTGTTGGAAAAAGGGAAATGGTGGCCTTTTGCGTCCCTTTCTTTGACTATTCTTTAGTTTTTAAAGAACGCTTCTTGTACGTCGTTTCGTTTAAAATTCTTTAAATAAAGATGAAAAACGGAATTTCGCCGGCCTTTTTTAGGCTTTATTTCAATAATCCTGCTGCCTTGCTAATGTCCATCATACGTTGCATGGGTTTGAGTGCGGCCAGGCGAAGCTCTTCGGTCATGGTAATTTCAGGCGTGCCATATTCTAAGCACAGGTAAAGTTTTTCCAGTGTGTTCAACTTCATGTGTGGACATTCGTTACAGGCACAGGTGTTGTTTGGTGGCGCAGGAATAAAGGTTTTGTGAGGCGCATCCTTTTGCATTTGATGCAGAATGCCCGATTCGGTTGCTACAATAAAGCTTTGCGCGGGGCTTTTGATAGCATAGTTTAACAGCTGGGTGGTACTACCTACAAAATCCGACACTTGCAAAACAGGATCTTCACACTCTGGATGGCTGATGAGTAGCGCGTCCGGATGTCGTTGTTTTAGTTTGGTTATTTTTTCTAAGCTAAATATTTCATGCACCATGCAGGCACCGTTCCACAGCACCATGTTTCGTCCGGTTTGTTTATTAAGCCAAGCACCCAGGTTTTTATCGGGGGCAAAAATGATGGGTTCGTTTGCAGGTAAGCTATCAATAATGGCTTTGGCATTGCTGCTGGTGCATATAATGTCGCTATTAGCCTTCATGCCGGCACTACAGTTTATATAGGTTACCACGGTATGGTTAGGGTACTTATCGGCCTTCCAGCGGGCAAAGAGGGCCGGTGGCGCACTATCGCTTAAGCTGCACCCTGCATGCAGGTCGGGTAGTAGAACGGTTTTTGTTGGGTTTAGAATTTTTGCAGTTTCAGCCATAAAATGGACGCCAGCAAATACAATGACGTCAGCATTGGTATTCTGCGCAGCTTGTGCCAAGCCCAAACTATCTCCTATGTAATCTGCAACGTCTTGAATATCAGGCTCTTGGTAGTAGTGCGCCAATACCACCGCGTTTTTTTTGCGCTTCAAGCGCTCTATTTCTGCAAATATGTCTAAAGTGGGATTGAGCTCAATGTCAAAGAAGCCACGGGTGGGTACATTTGCCTTCGTCTTTGCGATGTCAATAACTGCCATAGTAGTGTATTTAATACTTTATATAATTAATCACCTATTACTATTACGGGTGTGATTACGTGAATAAGTTGTCTTTTCCCAGTCTTCAAAAGTAGTCATCCACAGCTATTCTATGGTTACCCACATTATTTTGACACTTGTAATTGGTGTTTTTTGGCTCTAGTACGTTGGTTTATTCACGCCTGTGGGTAAAGTTGATATGTTAGTATTTTGTCAAGAGGGGCTTTGTCTAATAGATGGTTAATAACTTATTGCGTTGTGTATTACGTTGGGCAGATGGTAAGTTGGTGCATATGTTGATGGTAAAGTTTTTGTGTAGTTACCAAGATGCTTTCTGATTTTTCAGGTGCTTTTACACGTTAATGTTGGATTATTAACAGGGTCTTTGGATTGTGGTTCCACGGTTGTTTGTTTTTGTGTATGTTGAATGTCGATGTGTGTTTTCTTGTGGTTTGTTAGGTGCATTGTTCTTAGTTTTCAGTTTGTTTGCCAAATTGTGTTATCCCTTACCTTTGCGGTCCTTAAAAAATTGTGGGTAACTATTATGTCTATTATTCAACAAATTCGCGATAAATATGCCGCGGTGGTTATTGGACTCATTGCTTTGAGCCTTATTGGTTTTATTCTTATGGACTCCGGTAAGGGTGGCTCTGGTGGCGTAAATATGTCTGATGCCGTGGGCTCTATTAACGGAACCAATATTAGTTATGAAACTTACTCTGCCGCCACTAAAAGTAGGGAGGATATGTACTTGGCTAATGGTCAGCGTGTGGACGACAACACAAGGCAGCAAATTTATTCTGATACTTGGCGTATGATGGTTGAGTCGGAATTGCTGTCGCAAGAATATAAGAAGTTGGGTTTAAGTGTTACTGACAAGGAGTTTAATGATTTGATGTTTGGTAAGAAGCCAGCCCAGTTTTTGGTGCAGGAGTTTACTGACCCCAATACGGGAGAGTTTGATGCTGCTAAGGCCAAAACGGCCATTGCTGAGATAAAGAAGCAGAAAAACAATCCTAACACTGAGCGGATTAATGAGTTTTATCTGAAGCCGCTGTTGGAGAACAGGCTGCGGAGCAAGTACAATGAGTTGCTGTCGGTTAGTGCGTATGTTCCTAACTGGTTGGCAGAGAAATCCGTCGCTGAATCCAACGCCATTGCCAGCTTTTCGTTTGTAACGGTTCCTTTTAGTAGCATTCCTGATAGTTCGGTTGAGGTGACCGATGCCAAGGTGTCTGCTTACATATCTGCTAGAGCTGCTCAATTTAAGCAGGAGGAGGGCACCAGAAGTTTGGCTTACGTGTCTTTTCCGTTTAATCCTTCGGCTAGTGATTCTGCCGACGCCCGTGATGCGGTTTCGCGTTTGGCTGCTGAGTTTGCTACTACTGATGATGCGGGAGCCTTTGTTACCCGTAATGGTAGCAGCATTAGTTTTTTTGATGGTTATAACAGTAAAGGGCGTATTCAGATTGCGCAAAAAGACAGCATTATTGGTGCCGGTTTAGGAAAGGTGTATGGTCCTTATTTAGATGGGGGTAACTATGTGCTTAGCCGTGTGGTTGATGTGAAGCAGCAGCCTGATAGTGTTAAAGCTAGGCATATTTTGATAGGTACAATGGATCCGCGGACCCAACAACCTATAAGGGATGATAGTACTGCAAAGGCGCTTGCAGATAGTGTGGAGCGTGTAATAAAGGGTGGTGGCTCGTTTGAGTTGTTGGCGTTGCAAAAAAGTGATGATGAGGGGAGTAAAATTAAGGGTGGCGACCTGGGTTATTTTGTTAGCGGAACCATGGTTAAGGAGTTTAACGATTTCTGTTTTGGAAAAAAAGCGGGCGAGAGCGGTATCGTGAAAACCCAGTTTGGCTATCATTACATCCAAATCACTGACCAAAAGAATTTTGAAACTGCTTACAAGATAGCTTATTTGTCGAAGCCCATTGAGGCTAGCCAAGAAACGGTTAATGACGCACAGGGTAAAGCCAATGCTTTTGCTGCCAAGGCTAGAACGCTCAAGGCATTTGATGAAGTTGTTAAAAAAGATAGTTTGACGAAGTTGTTGGCTACTGATGTAAAAGAGAGTGATTTTCAAATTAGTGGTTTAGGCGTGAATAGAAAGGTAGTTCGCGATATTTATGAGGCTTCCGTTGGCAAGGTGCTTGATGCCGAAGAGTTTGGCAATCAGTTTGTGGTTATTGCCGTTACAGGTTCTGAAAAACCTGGTTTGATGAGTGTGGCAAAAGCCCGGCCGCAGGTTGAAAACCTGATTAGAAATGAAGAAAAGACTAAGTTACTTATTACTAAGATTGGTGCTGTGTCGAGTTTGGAAGCAGTTGCAACTGCACAGAAGACTACAGTTATGCGTGCCGATAGCGTTTTGTTTGGTAGTCCTACCATACCCAATGTGGGTTACGAGTTAAAAGTTGGAGGTTTTGCATTTAATAAAGCCATGCTGAATAAAGTTAGTCCTGTTATTGGTGGAACCAGTGGTGTGTTTGTTATAAAATCGGATTTTATTGGTGCAAAGTCTGATGCTAGTGCTTCGGTTGAAGAAACCCGTAAGACTTTAGAAGGTCAGCAGAAAGGATCGGCTACTTATGCAAGTATGCAGGCGTTGCGCAATGCTGCTGTTATCAAAGACAAGCGTTCTAAATTCCAATAGGCTAGTATTCCTTTTTTTGTTTGAAGCGGCTACTAATGTGGCCGCTTTTTTATTTGTTCCTTGTTTCGCAAGGGTTTGTTTTTAGGTTGTTGTGTGCTTGTGGGTTAATTTTGCCGGTATGCAGGATACTATTGTTAACAGAGTTGCAGAAAGCGCACTGGTGTCACTCAGTTTGGAGGATTTGTATTCGAAGGCGGATGTGAAAGGGTTTGATTTGAAGGACTTTCTTTTCATGGGCTTAATTTTAAAAGAAAAGGAGTACCGTGAGGCGCTGAAACAGTTTGATTGGACTGTGTATGCGGGCGTGGAGGTAGCCGTATTTTGTTCCGCGGATGCAATTGTTCCCATGTGGGCGTATATGCTGGCGGCTGCTTATTTGCAGCCGGTGTGCAAAACCGTGGTGTTTGGTACCGAAGAAACGGTTAAGGCCCAGTTGCTTTTACTGACCATTGCTAATTTGCCGGTTGATGACTTCAAAGACAAGCGTGTGGTGGTTAAAGGTTGTGGTGAGCTACCTATTGGCGAAGCGGCTTATTTGGCCATTACGGCTAAGTTGTTGCCCGTAGCAAAGAGTATTATGTATGGCGAACCTTGCAGCACCGTTCCCATTTTTAAGCGTGCAAAGGTTTGATTATCATTTAATTACATTTTAAATTGCCGTTATTCGTGGTTGGGTAAATCTTTCGCAAACCATCCCCGCATCCTAAACCACAGAATCATGCCTATTGGTATTAAGAGCATGGCTGCAACTGTCCCATAGAAACCCCATTCTTGATGTCGGTATGGAATAACGTCGAAATTCATGCCAAAAATGCCGCCAATAACCGTAGCCGGCGCCATTACGGTGGTTACAATTGCCATGGTTTTCATTACTTCGTTGGTGCGAAGATTAATATTGTTCATGTAGAGGTCCTGTAGGCCCATCACCATATCACGGTAATTCTCAGTCAATTCGTTGGCTTGGATAATATGGTCATAGACATCTTTAAAGTATTTGTTTGTACGCTCGTTTATTAGCTTGCTATCATTTCGTAAAAGGTTGCTAACAAGGTCGCGTACTGGTGCGGTATTCCTCTTGAGCAGTATAATTTCTTTGCGCAGTTGGTTTATTTGGGCGTATGCTGTTTTGGTGGGTTTTTTCATCAGCATTTCTTCCACTGCAGTTATGCGCTCGCCCAGTTTTTCCAGCACACCAAAGTAGCTGTCCACTATTGTATCTATAAGCGTGTAGAAGAGGTAATCTGCGTTGCTTTGTCGTAGTTTGGTGTTGGCGAAGTTTAATTTTTGCCGTACACCATCAAATACATCTTTATCTAAATCTTGCTGTATGCTTATTACGGTGTTTGGCAATAGTACAATGCTAATTTGTTCTGTTTCGATGCCTGCCCCTTCTTGTCCGTCGTATAACATATAGAGCAGCACAAAAACCATATCGTCCATCTCATCCAGTTTCGGACGTTGGCCATAGCTTAATATATCTTCTTGTATCAGATAGTGTATGTCAAATGCTGTTATAATGGTTTTTATGCCTTCTTCATTTCCGCCTTCTAGGTTAATCCAGGTTGTATTTTGGCTGCGTCGGTAAGCTAAGCAGGCCTCAATACCGTCGGGTTGTGCCTTATGGATATTTTCATGGTTATAGTCGTATATATCTATTTTAAGGGGTTGATCGGTTGTTTTAAGCGGGGTTGGTGGTTTAAATGGATGCACCACTGCCTGTGTTCGCTCTTTTGAGGACTTGAGTAGTTTGGTAATTTGGGTCAATGGTTTTATGGTTCGTTTAATATATGTGTTCATGATGGTGATTATGCATTAATTTTCGCGGGTCTCGAGAGGGGCTTAGAACGGAAAGCTGAAAAGTTATGAAGTTTATTCGTCATCTACCATTTTTGCGAGCGGTGTTTTTGCACAGCATTACAGCCTTTGGGGGTCCGCAAGGGCATTATGGTATGATGATGCGGCGTTTTGTTGTAGATACCCCTTATACCACAGAGCGAGAACTCATGGAATTTAGTGCTTTTTGCCAAATGCTACCAGGCGCCAGTAGCACCCAGACGCTTACACTTATTGGCTATAAGCGTGGTGGCGCACCGCTGGCCATTGTCACCTTGTTAATTTGGATATTGCCGGCTGGACTATTGCTTAGTTTGCTTAGCTTCTTTTTTAATTTTACCGATAAGCGCTCCATTGAGGTTGGTTTTTTTAAGTTTATTCAGCCTATGGCAGTTGGTTTCTTACTATATGCTGCTGCAAAGGCGGGCAGCATGTCGCTAAAAAACTCTTTGACGGTTGTGATTGCTGCGGTTGCAGCAGTGGTGACATATCGGTTCTTCAACATTACTTGGTTGTCGCCCATTTTACTGGCCATTGGTGGTTTGCTTACCAATTTTAATCGCAAGCGTTCTGCACCTGTAGCTGTTGAGCGTCAATCGGTTAAGTGGCTGGCGCTGTGGGTATTTGCGGCGGTGTTTTTAGTGGTGGGTGTGTTGTCGGAAATTGGTAGGATACGCCAAAAGCGTACGGGAATACAGCAAGCTGAGTACCGGATTTGGAATCTGAGTGAAAATTTTTATAGGTTCGGGAGTTTAGTATTTGGTGGTGGCGACGTGTTGGTACCGCTGATGTATGAGCAATTTGTGGTTAGGCCAAAGCCCGAGAACCAATATATGACGCCTGAGCAGTTCCTTACGGGTAGTGGAATGGTGCGGGCTATTCCAGGGCCGGTGTTTTCTGTGGCAGCTTATCATGGTGGTATGGCCATGCGCCGTTGGGGGGTAGGGTGGCAGGTATTGGGTTGTTGTGCGGGATTGTTTTTTATTTTTTTACCGTCGTTGCTGCTGGTTCTGTTTTTTTATCCGGTTTGGAACAACCTAAAAAAGTATCCCCTAGTGTATCGTGCCTTGGAGGGAATTAATGCTGTGGTAGTGGGTATTATGGTGGCTTCGTGTTTTTACTTGATGAAGGATATATCGTTTGGCGATTTGAAAGTGGATAGTTTCTTGAATGTGGTAACCATGTTGGGTACGTTTTTGGTTTTGCGCATTACCCGTATTCCTTCGCCCCTTATTGTATTGGGATGCCTGGTATTGGGTTGGTTATTTTAAAGCTTCGCAGGGCCGTGTTTGTAATAGTTGTTGTCTGCTATATACTCGGCCACATTATTGGGCACAAGGTAGCGTATGGGTATGTTCTGCTGTATAAATTGCCGTATGGCGGTGCTTGATATATCCAAAAGCGGAGCGTCTATAACAATTGGCGACTTGCCAGAGTGGTGCACAATTGGATGATTGGGGCGCAGAAACACATAGATGTCATATTCGTTTGTAAGATGCTGGTAGTTCTTCCAGCGCGGTAGGTTACTGTAGCTATCGCTGCCCATAATTATAGAGAATGTGTGTTGGGGGTATTTGTCGTGCAGGTGGGCTAGTGTGGCGCTGGTATAGCTGGGTTTCGGCAGATTAAACTCTATGTCCACCACCCGCAAGTTGGGGTCATTTTCGGTTGCCAACTTGGCAAGGTGCAAGCGGTCGTATTCGTTAAGCAGGCTTCCGGCGGGTTTATGCGGGTTTTGGGGCGATACTACCAACCACACTTGGTGAAGGGTGGTGGTGTGGCGGGCATAGCTGGCTATAATGAGGTGCCCTACGTGTATGGGGTTAAAAGACCCGAAGTATAAGCCAATGTGCATGGCCAAAGGTAAGTAATGCGGTAATGGTGCAAAGCTGTTGGTGAATTAGTGGGGGTGCGCGGCAAGCGGTGTATCTGCTTGTTCCACAAAAATGTGTTCGGCTTCGTTTAGGCGTAGGCTTAGTTGGTAGCCTGCTACCGAAATGCACATAGGATCACCCAACGGTGCTATTTTATCTACTTTTATACATTCGCCGGGCACACAGCCCATCTCCATGAGTTTTAAGAAGATGTCATTTTCTGTGAAGGAATCAATTATTCCGTCTTGGCCGGGCTCAAGCTCTGAAAGTTTCTTTATCATGTTGATATTTGCTTTGCAAAAGTAGCCCTAGGGCATAACCCACGTTTGCTATTTCCGATAATGCCAGTAACTTTTTCTTACGCGGATGCAAAGCTGCCATTTGTTGGTAAAGCTGCCTTGAAGCGGGCTGTAGCTGAGTTGTTTATAGCCGAAGGCTGTGTTTTACAACAGTTGGACTATGTGTTTTGCACCGATGTGTTTTTAATCAACATTAACCGGCAGTTTCTGCAGCACGACGACTACACCGACATCATTACGTTTAACCTTACCGAGGCTGGTTTAGATAACGGCATTGTAGGTGAGGTGTATATTTCGGTTGAGCGGGTGAAGGACAATGCCGCAAAACATGGTCAGGTATTTTCTAGCGAAGTGTTGCGGGTGGTGTTTCATGGCGCATTGCACCTCTGCGGGTATAACGATAAGCGCAAGGATGATAAGGAAGTGATGCGCAGAAAGGAAGATTTTTACATTCAGCAGTATTTGAACGGCTAGGTTCCACGTGGAACAGGAGGGAGTTACTGGCAGGCGGTTGTGTAGCTTGCCACCAAAATGTTCCACGTGAAAAAATGCGGAAAGCGTAGCAGCAAATGCGGGGGCTGTGCATTGCCGCTGCGTTCCGCTAATTTTGCAGCATGTTTACTGAATATGATGTAATTGTAGTGGGAGCCGGACACGCTGGATGCGAAGCCGCTGCGGCTGCGGCCAACATGGGCAGCAAGGTATTGCTGATAACCATGAACATGCAAACCATTGCCCAAATGAGTTGCAATCCTGCCATGGGAGGCATTGCAAAAGGACAGATTGTGCGAGAAATAGACGCCATGGGTGGATATAGCGGTGTGGTTACGGACAAAAGCATGATACAATTTAGAATGCTGAACCGCAGCAAGGGCCCAGCCATGTGGAGCCCTAGAGCCCAAAGCGACCGGATGCTGTTTGCCAGCGCATGGCGCGACATGCTGGAGCAAACACCCAATGTTGACTTTTACCAAGACATGGTGGCAGAACTGATGGTGGAGCATCATCAGGTTTGCGGTGTAGTAACTGGTTTGGGCCACCGCATCAAGGCCAAAGCCGTGGTGGTTACCAGCGGCACTTTTCTTAATGGCATTATTCATATTGGCGAAAAACAATTGGGCGGGGGGCGCATGGGCGAAAAAGCCGCCACGGGCATCACCGAGCAATTGGTGGCCCTAGGCTTTGAAGCCGACCGGCTAAAAACCGGCACGCCGCCGCGCATAGATGGTCGAAGCTTGGATTATAGCAAAATGGATGTGCAACAGGGCGACGATGAAATTGTGGGCTTTAGCTACCTGAATGTGCCAAAAATAGCAGCGCACCAGCAGTTGCCCTGCCATATTACCTATACCAGCGAGGCTGTACACGAGGTGTTGAAAACTGGTTTTGACAAAAGCCCCATGTACCAAGGCCGCATACAAGGCACCGGGCCACGGTACTGCCCCAGCATAGAAGATAAAATAAACCGCTTTGCCGACCGCGATAGGCACCAATTGTTTGTGGAACCCGAGGGCTGGAATACAGTAGAAATTTATGTGAATGGCTTTAGCAGCAGCTTACCCGAAGAAGTACAGCTGAAAGCGCTGCGGCTGGTGCCCGGTTTTGAAGCTTGCAAAATGTTTAGGCCTGGCTATGCCATTGAGTACGATTATTTTCCGCCCACACAGTTGCAATACACCCTAGAGACAAAGGGCTTGAAAAACCTGTTTTTTGCGGGCCAAATAAACGGAACCACGGGTTACGAAGAAGCCGCCTGCCAAGGACTAATGGCAGGTATAAACGCCCACCAAAAGGCCCAACACCTGCCAGCTTTTACACTGGGCCGGGCCGATGCCTATATTGGTGTGCTTATCGACGATCTTATAAACAAAGGCACCGACGAGCCTTACCGCATGTTTACCAGCCGGGCCGAGTTTCGTACACTGCTGCGGCAAGATAATGCCGATTTGCGCCTTACCGAAATGAGCTACCGGCTTGGCCTAGCCAGCCAGCAGCGCATGGAGGCGGTGGCCCAAAAACAGCAAGACGTAAACCAGTTGAAAACACTGCTGCACGCACAGTCTATTGACCCCGAAGAAGCCAACCCATTTTTAACAGCACATAACAGTGCTGCCATCACCGAAAAGCAAAAGGCCGGAAAAATACTGCTGCGCCCAGGTATAGAGTTGGCCGCCATGCAAGCCGGCATACCCAGTTTGCAAACCGCGTTGGCGCCCTTTGGCACCGAAAGCTTAGAGCAGGCTTCCATACAACTGAAATACGATACCTATATTGAAAAAGAGCGCGAACTGGTGCTGCGGATGAGCCAACTGGAAAACCAGCTGATACCGGATAGCTTTGATTACAGCAAGTTGCAGGCGCTAAGCAACGAGGCCCGGCAAAAGTTTGTAAAAATTAGGCCCCGCACACTGGGTCAGGCCAGCCGCATTAGTGGCGTAAACCCCAGCGATGTGCAAATATTAATGGTGTATATGGGCCGATGATGCGGCTTGCTACTCAGCCACGCCAAAAAAGCCATGGTTTATAGCAAGAAGTACGTCCGATTTAGATGGAACGATTGGTTGAGTTGTAATAACAAAGGAAGGACACCCAACAATCGATAAAACCCCCAACGCAACGGTCGATGGAAATATTTCGTCATTTTAATATGCGCCATCTACTTACACCAATATTTTGCCTTTTGTCAATGGCTGCTGCATTTGGACAGCAGAAAGAGAGGTTTTCGTTGGTCTTACAAGTCCAACCCGAGTTGACCCTCCATAAAAACGATTATGCCTTTCGCTGGAAAGAAAAGAAAACCCTTGCAACGCTTAACATGGGCATCAACGCCGCGGTGCAATACAATCTGACACCACGGACTTCTATTGACGTTGGTTTAGGATTTATATCGCGGCGGTTAAATACAACGGTTTTTATAGACCAGTCGTTATTGCCACCGCCTTATTATGACTCAACCAAAATACTCCACACCGCAAAAGGTGTTGCGTTTAGGACCCTCCAAATTCCGGTAGGGCTTTCTTACAGCGTTGTAAAAACAAAGCGGACAAATATCTTTTTGCGCGGAGCTTATGTACCTAACTTTCTTTTTAATACAAAGTACGAGGCAAATAATTGCCCCGCTTTCAACAAAAACACGTGGCAAGGGCAGTCCTTAAATTTGGGATTCGGCTTTGATTATTCCCTAACCGAAAAAATAAAACTGACCAGTTGCTTAGTCTATTCATTTGAAAATACAGTGGCAAGAGACAAGTACACGATTAGCCAGGACGAGCGAGGAATTGCTTTGACGCATCGCTATTTGCAGCTGAGTGCAGGGGGGAAAATAAAATTATAACGGCTGTTGGCAGCAAAAAAACCACATACAGCCCATCGCCGAGTTTTATTCAAGCTACCTCTTCTATGAAGCATCAGCACATTACAAATCTGAACTTGAGATTTTGCAAACCCTTTAAGCCCGTTTGCCTAACGCAGGCGTTCTACCATTTGGGGTGTGCCAAACCGATAAAATCAGCCACAAAACATTGACTATCAATTACTTAGGTATTGGTTGAGTAAAAATAGACCCTAGTATGATGAACCAAAAAACCGGCTTTTGTAACGAGATTAACGCAAATAGAAACTAGTGTTTAAAACCAATATACGCACCAATCTGCCACGAATCGGCATTCAAAAACCCCTCTGAAACACTGGTAAACAAATCGAACCTGACACCCACCTCCAGTTTTTTATTGCTATAAACATTGCCGCTTAACGAACCAAGAAAGCCAAACAAATTTTCGTTGGAATGGAAGCCCCGTTCAATATCGTATTGCCCGTATTGTCCATCGCCAAGCGTACCATAACTGTTAATCACTTTATGATATAGCCCACCGATGTCTATTTTAAAGCTTTGATAATTGAACGGCTGCACACCCAGCGACACGCTGGTAGCAAAGCTGGTGAGGTGGTCAAAACCAGCCCTGCTGGCAAAACCGCTGGATATGCGCGGCGATACAGAAAAAACCTTATTGAGCCGCTGTACATATTCGCCATAAATAGACACACCATACAAATCGCCAGCGCCAAAAAAGGAAAAGTTAGTACCCATGCGGGCAACATTCATTCGGCTTTTGTTTACCTGCGCATTGGCATTTGCGGCACAAAAGAGGGCAACACACATCAGGAGAAGTTTCATAAGGTTTTCTTTATTGGTTTTTAATGGTTTCACGCTGCTACAGCTCGGGAGGGAATCTCAAAACAACCGGTTGAGATGGTGTTACAAATTTAGGGATATTTAGTGCATCGGTTTTTCACCAAGTTGAAACCGCTCTCGACCAGACTGATTGTTCGCGGCTTTGCGCAGTAAATGTTTGACCAACCGTACGGATGCCCGAACTGAGGCTAAATTGATCACGAAACGCGGATATGCACAGCCAATGTCATACACCAATTAGCAAAAGCTTTTCGTTGTAACTAAGGATGGTTGGTCAGAAAGGCGAATAGCATTCAAAACACAAAACCAGACAAAAGAAGCCATTGTTTTGTTCATATTTGTGTTTATATTTGTGTCATGAAACTAAATAGGGATTATCCACACCTCATTTTTAAAACACAATGGGAGCTGTCGAAGAGATGTTTGATTATGTTAGGTCAATGTGTTGCCTATATAAGGGCAATAAATAACACGCCTATTATGCCGCAGTATTATGACGAATTGATGCTTCTTGCATTGCGAAAAGGGGCACAAGCCACAACAGCTATTGAAGGCAATACATTATCGGATGAAGAAATTGCTAGGTTGCAAGATGGGGAGAAACTACCTCCAAGTAAAGAGTATCAAGAAATTGAGGTACTTAATATACTAAACGCGTTCAATGAGATTTTAGTAGAAACGGTTTATAATAATAAAGAGCAACTAATTAGCCCTGAATTGTTACTACGCTTTCATAAATTGGTTGGCCAAAACTTAGGCGAACACTTTAATGCAATTCCTGGTAAGTTTAGAAATAATGATGTTGTAGTTGGTACCTATAGATGTCCAGATTATCGAGATGTTGTCCCCTTGATAAATACATATTGCGAATGGCTTAGACGAGAGTTTAAATATGAGGATGGTAATCAGATGTTTTGCGATGTAATTATTCAAGCTATTGTTGCTCATGTTTATTTAGAATGGATTCATCCCTTCGGCGATGGTAATGGAAGGACGGGCCGGTTAATAGAGTTCTATATTTTGTCTAGAGGTGGTAATCCAGACATTGCATTACACATTTTGTCAAACCACTATAATAATACGCGTCCTGAATATTATAGACAGCTGGAGAAGGCATCAAAAACGAATACACTGACAAATTTTATTGAGTACGCATTAACTGGTTTCAGAGATGGTCTTCAACTTACCTTAGAAAAAATTCAAGCCAGTCAATTATTGAATACTTGGCAAAAGTATGTCTATGATAAATTTGGTGAAATTGAAATTGGTCAAAAAGAGGTCTTCAAACGAAGGAGGACGCTTGGATTAGAAATTCCAATTGATAGAAAATTTACTTTTAAAGAAATTCCTGAATTGAATATTAAGTTGGCTCGCCTTTATTCGGGAAAGTCCGACAAGACTTTGGAAAGGGATTTGGATGAGCTTATAAAAAATGAGGTTATTATTTTTCAGGAAAATAAATATTTTGCAAACATTTCTGTTTTAAACAAAATGATTGCTAAACGAAAAGGGCTCCTCATAAATAGGCCGTCTAAAGCATAGTTGTTATAAGTAGAAGTCATTCGTTTCGGCCTGCATAGAAGCTGATGAATTCAACACAACCACCCCCTCCACCAGTAACCACCGCCCACACCTGATGGCCCTACTGCCCGGGGCGGTATTGGCGCACGGCCTGTTTTAGCACGTCGGCTTTGTAAAACAACACGGGTTTAAACTGCCCTTGTGTGTACATGGCCTGCTGATTGCTAAAGTAAGGCGAGGCAGGGTTGCCACTGTTGCCGCCGGCCAGCAGCGATTGTGCCTTTATGCGTTTGCCAAACTCTACGGCGCACACAAAGCTGTTGCCGCTAACACCGTACCGAAGCTTGGTACCGGGTGCATAGTTGCTGGCATAAGCCGGTAGCATGCCCCATACGCCAGAGGCAAACGGTACAGGCATGCTCGCTGCCGAGTCGGCATGGGGCTGTTTTATGCTGCCAGATAGCCGTTGAAAGCGGTTGAGGCTGCCCCAAGTTACCCGCCAGGTGCCAAAGGAGGAGGTTAACCGGCGCACCACATTTTGCATGGGCATTAATAGCAACGCAGCACTGGCCGTATCGGCAAAATGCCGCATGTTTTGCACTTGGTCGGTTTCGCCGGCGTCGATGTACGATTTGCGGATGATGGGGCTAAGCCGCTCGGCCCACTCTATGGCCAGCGTGGTGGCTACTGAGGTATCGCTGCTTTCCATATTCCAGTTGCGCAGGTAGTTCATGGGCTGCGCCAGCAATTGGTGCAAGGCCGCATCGTGGTTGGGCCATTGCTCATAGGCCCGCAATAGTGCCGGCATTAGCACTTCAAACGCGGCCAGCCTGCGGTTGTAGCCCAATGCAATAATGCTGTTGATGGTGTGCCCGCTGCTGCTGCTGAGCAAGCGCAAGGCATTGACGCCGCGAAAGTTTTCGCCATCGGGGGCCATGTAAGGCGGATAGTTGGCTTTGATGGGGCTGCTGCTGCCGCTGACGGTGAAAGGCGTGGAGTTGCAGTTTTGCAGAAAGCCAGTGGGTGGGTTTATTTGATGCACCGTTTCGGTGGCGGTATGCAGCCCCTGCCAGCCGGTGGCCGAGGTGCTGCCATCCATAACGCCACTCCAGTTGAGGGTAGCGTTGCGCCGTGGCACAAAATTGCCATGCCAGTAGGCAATATTGCCCTTGCTGTCGGCAAAAACGGTGTTGTTGCTGGCGTTGGCGCAAAGGTCCATCACTTTTTTGTACGAGGCCAAACCGGTGGCCTTGGTGCGCAGCCAGCTTTGCATAAGCCCATTGAGGCTGCGGTTAACGCTTTGCACGGCTATAATTTGGCCATTGCGGCTGGCCATAATGGGCCCATGGTGCGTGGCATAGGTGGTAATGGTTTTGGTGGCTATGCCTTCTGGCGTTTTGTATTGCAGCTGGTGGATTTTGGTGGCTAGCGGTAGCCGTTGGCCATCGTACACATACACCAGTCCCGAGTTGTTTTTCTCTAGCGCAATGGCATACATGTCGCTCACATCCACATTGTTGCTGGTATGCATCCACCCGCAGTGGCGGTTAAACCCTTGGTAAATAAAAAACTGCCCCCAGGTAACGGCGCCATAGGCCTCAAGACCCTGCTGGCTGCTTACCTGCACCTCGGGCCTAAAAAACAGCGTGGTATGTGGGTTTATGTATAAAATGGCATTGCCGTTGGCGGTTTTTGCAGGGGCTAGGGCAAAGCCATTGGAGCCGGTAATGATGGGTTCAAACAGCGCCGCCTGGGTTGGAACGGCCCCCGCAAGTGCCGGATTAAAACTGCCCGACACAGCGCTGGCCAGTGGCTGTGGGCGGCTGTACAACTGCTGTACCTCGGCAGCCGATACATTGCCCGTGCTTATGGCACCAATGCTACCATCGGTCCACAGCAGCGGATACCAAGGCTCGAAGCGCTGGAGCAGGGCGGGTTTTACCTGCGGGTGGGTATGCAAAAAGTAGTTGATGCCGTCGGCCTGGGCCAGCAGCAACTGCCGCAGCCATTGTGGCGCCCGGGCATAATCGGCTTTGGCCGAATCCTGATCTAGCACCAGCCGCATGTACAGGTCGTTGTACAGCTCGGCTTCGCCATTTAGCTCGGCTTTGCGGCCCAGCTTTTCGATGTAGTTCATTTCCACGCGGTTAAAGTCGTCTTCGCATTGGGCATACAGCAGCCCAAACACGGCATCGGCATCGGTTTTGCCATATATGTGGGGTATGCCCCAGTTATCGCGAATGATGTTGACGGCATTGGCTTGTGCCTGCCATTGGCGCACTTCAGCGGGGGTAAAGGGCTGCGCCGATAGGTAAAATGGAAAGCAGAGGAGGAGGGCTAGTTTGTGCATGGTTCGAAGATAGGGGCGTTGGGCTTTATTTGTCGTGGTCAATTCAGGCGGTAGTGCACGTTTCACGACCCGTTGAGATTTAGTGAAAAACAGCTGTTTTGTGCGACCCCCGGGTGCGGCGGGGCGGTTGGTTACAATTGCTTAATCTTGCTCCACCTATTTTTGGTGTAAACTTGCGCCAATTGGGGTAGGGCAAATCAAGACACGTATATGGCAGAACGGAAACTGCTTGTCGTTTTGCCGGCTTTCACCAACCTCACTGCAAATACACCATCAACCAAAATTGACGAGTATGAAGAATTTTACCATGCAGAAAATGAAAAACCCACTACCAAATGGAAATGGGGGTTATTTCAGCAAAAAACCTACAGTCGTTAAAAAACTAAGCCTTGCAGCCCTGTTATTGATGTTGGGGGTGAATGGGGTGTGGGGGCAGACAACCATCACCGCAAGTGGAATGGGTACTGTAACTTGTCCTGCCGCCCCTTCGGTTACATGGACAACTCCCCCAAGCGGGTTAACCTTCTCTCAAATTTCAAGGGGCAGTGGTGTTACTTGCGGTTCGGTTAATGGGGCCATTACCGGAACAGGGTTTAACCAGTCTTTGGCAAATTGTATCACAAATAGTATATGGTACACTTTCAGCATTACTTCTGATGCAGCTACTACATTTAATGTTTCAGCATTGTCCATTCAAGCTCGAGTTAGTAGCGCAACTGGTTCACCCAATTATAGTATTCAGTATAGCATTGGTGGATCTTCTCCTACTAATGTAATCGGTTCCTTTACACCTACTGGATCAACGGCTGCTTACCCATTGACAGGCTTATCCATTGCCGTTGGTGCGTCGCAGGTTTTAAATATCTATGTTATTCCTAACAATCTGACCGCTGCGGGTACAACCGCAAGATTTGAGAACAACTCTACCGTTACTTTAACTACAGCCACGCCTTGCTCCCCACCAGCCACCCAAACCTCTAGCTTATCCGCCAGTAGCATTACAAATGTTGGAGCTAATTATGCTTTTACCCGTGGCAATGGAACAGGTGGAGTGATTGTAGTGGCAAGAGCTACCGCCACTGGAGCAGTAGCGCCAACAAGTGGCACCACTTACACGCCTTCTACCTCCGGAAGTTTTGCCGGAACCACTACAACAGGAACTGGAAACATCGTAATATTCAATGGTACTGCGGCAGGTACCAACACTGCAACGGGTAACTTAAACATTACCAACCTGTCTGGAGGTACACAATACACATTAACGGCTTACGAATACAATACCGCTTCTACCTGCTATAACATTGCTAGTGCTGCAAGTGCCAGTTTTTATACGTTATGTGACGCCCCTACAACTAACGCCGCTACCCTCGTTGGTAGTTCAAGTATGACGTTAAATTGGACTGCTGTTCCTGGTGCAGCTAGCTATAGGTTAGACGTATCTACCGTAAATGATTTTTCAAATGCAGTGAATGGGTTTGGTAATTTAACTGTTGCAGGTACTTCTCAATCGGTTACAGTTTTTTTAAGCCCTAGCCAAACGTATTACTATCGTGTAAGGGCTGTAAATGCTGCAGGTGCTGCAAGTGCCAACAGCACCACAGCAAGCCAGGCAACCATTGCAGCAGCCACCCAGTTTTTTCTTGTTGGCGTGCCTGGTACCGGTAGTTCTGGTTCGCCTTTAACGCCGTTTACCGTTGAAGCCAGAAATGGAAGCAATGTTTTAGACGTGAGTTTTACGGGAAATATTTCGATAGCTCAAGCGAGCGGTAGCGGAACAATTGGTGGAAATGGGCCAACCGCTGCAACCGCGGGAGTAGCTTCATTTACCATCACTTTTACAGGTGCTGATACTTATACCATTAATGCTACAGGAAGTTTAACTACATCTGCCACTAGTGGTAATATAGTGGTGGGTTTGGCAAATGCCACTACAATTTTGTGGTCTTCTGCTGGTGGTTCTGCCTGGTTGACTGGTAGCAACTGGACTGGGGGTGCCGTACCAACCTCAACGCAAGTTGCACAATTTGCTGCCGATCCAACAGGTATCGCGGGTGTCGGAATTAATTTTGCCAACGCGACCAATGCAGGTGGGCAGGTCAATGGCCAGCGTATTCAGGATGTAGGAGCGATAGAAATGATGTCTGCGAGATCAGCAGTTTCTAGTGTTGGCAATAGCTCTACATCAGCCGGCGCAACCGGGACTTTGAATTTGACAGGCGTCACTGTAAACGGTGTACCCAACACAATTTTAAGAAACAGTAGTAATTTGTCCTTTACTATCCAGAATACTCAGGGAAGTGGCACTCAAACCATGGCGCTTTCTCTTGGAAATGCCACCGCCAATGTGGTGAATGTTAATGGTTCAGGTAGCATAATTGTTTCCTCTCCAATAACAGGAACAAACAGAAACCTTACTATTAATTGCACAAGTTCGGGAGATTTTAGAGTGAGTGGTGCGAATACATACACCGGTGGCACAACTGTAAATGGCGGAACAGCAGGTGGTAGATTGCGTGTTGATGCGGTGAGCGCTTTACCAACAACTGGCGATATAGCAGTTAACACAGGCGGGCGAATAACCCTGAACATTGCTGGTACTTATGGTGGTGTTGCTCAATCATTAACTTTTAACCCTAACCAAACTACCAGGCCCTCATTAGATATATTAAGTGATGCTGCAGTTATCTGGCAGGGTACTGTTGCTTTGTCTGCTTCTACAAGGATTGAAGCCGTTGGCGCAGCAGGTTCGCTTACCCTTTCGGGCAACGTTTCTGGAAGCGGGTTATTGGTGAAGCAGGGGGCTGGCAATTTGATCCTGTCGGGCACAGGTAACAACCTTACTGGCAACACGTCAATAGGAAATGGTACCCTCACCATCAATGCGGGATCTGGGATGGGCACAGGTGCCTTAACCATGTTGCAAGCCGGCACCAACAACACCGCACTCGCCTTAAACGAAAACCAAACTGTGAGTTCACTGCTAAGCATTTTTGGAGCAACATCGGGTACACAAACACATGTTATTACCATTGCCACGGGCAAAACCCTTACGGTAAACCAAACGGGCAACGCCACTTACGGCTCGGGCGCTGTGCCCACTTTAACCAGCACCATTGCGGGCACCGGCGGGCTTACAAAAGGCGGTGTGGGTACGTTAACCCTTACGAGTGCCAACACCTACACTGGTGCTACTACTGTTAGCGGCGGC